>JAPLER010000047.1 GCA_026391115.1 Bacteroidota bacterium
CTGAATATAAAAACTTTCCACCATTTATGCAAGGTTGCAATATAGATGCAGCAAAGGTTTTAGATATTATTTATCCTGATAATAATGCAGCAATTTATATTCCTGTAGAGTTAAATGGCAATGTAGGTAGTACCATTTTTACTGCAACACATCGCAATTCAAATGCAAAATTATTTTGGCATTTAGATGATGATTTTGTAGCCACAACACAACACTTTCATCAATTAGAATTAAACCCAACAATTGGCAAACACATTATTACTATTGTTGATGAAGATGGCAATAGTAGTAGTAGAAATTTTGAAATACTAAAAAAATAATTTGCTTGCAAAGCATTTGTTAAACAAATGATTTGAATACTACATAAGCCTATTTTTGAACACTAAATTTATGTTATGAATTTGATAGAAGAATTACGCTGGCGTGGAATGATACAAGATATTATGCCAGGAACAGAAGAACAACTAAATAAAGAATTAACAAGTGCATATATTGGCTTTGACCCTACTGCTGATAGTTTACATATTGGTAGCCTTGTACCTATTTTGTTATTAGTTCATTTACAAAAAGCTGGTCATAAACCTTATGCACTGGTAGGTGGTGCAACAGGAATGGTTGGAGATCCAAGTGGTAAAAGTGAAGAAAGAAATTTATTGAGTGAAGACATTTTGAATCATAATGTTAGAGGTGTACAAAAACAATTAGAAAAATTTTTAAACTTTGATAAAAGCCTTACCAATGCTGCAGAAATTGTAAATAACTATGATTGGTTTAAAGATTTTAGCTTCTTAAATTTTATACGTGACGTGGGTAAACATATTACTGTAAATTATATGATGAGTAAGGATAGTGTAAAGAAAAGATTGGAAGGCGAAACAGGAATGAGTTTTACAGAATTTACTTATCAATTGGTGCAGGGTTACGATTTTTATCATTTGTATAAAAACAATAATTGCAAGTTACAAATGGGTGGCAGCGATCAATGGGGCAATATTGTTACAGGTACCGAATTGATAAGAAGAAAGCTTGGTGGTGAGGCTTTTGCATTTACTTGTCCATTAATTACAAAAGCAGACGGTGGCAAATTTGGTAACACAGAAAAAGGAAATACTTGGTAGATGCAGAGAAAACAACGCCATATCAATTTTATCAATTTTGGTTAAACAGTAGTGATGAAGATGCTGAGAAATGGATTAAGATTTTTACAATGCTATCTATGGCAGAAACCTTTGCTGTTATTGAAACACACAAGCAAGATGCTGGCAAAAGATTATTACAAAAAAGATTAGCAGAAGAAGTAACAAAGTTTGTACACGGAGAGGATGAATTGCAGAATGCTATTGCAACAACCGAAAAATTATTTGCCAATGCTAACGCACCTGCTGAAAGTTTAAGTGTTGAAGACTTAGAAAATATGGAAGGTGTAGTAAAGATTAATTTTGACAGAAATATTATTGCTGAAAGTATTGATATAGTTAGCTTTTTAGCAGAAACAAAAATATTTGAGAGTAAAGGTGAAGCAAGAAAAATGGTTCAAGCAAATGGAATGAGTATTAATAGAAATAAAGTGAGTGATGCATTAATGAATCTTGACAGCTCATTTTTGTTGCATAATAGATATTTACTTGTGCAAAAAGGGAAGAAGAATTATTATTTGGTGATTGTTGAGTAAATATCTTTCATAAATAAAAGAGCTTGTCAATAACTGACAAGCTCTACCAAAACTAAACAAACTAGAAAATTATAACTTAATCTTTAAAATTAATTTCTTAATCATTCCTTCGCCAATCATTGGTGCGTGAACATCTTCTGGATAAAAGATTGCAAACTGCTTATCAGTTAAACCAAAATAAGTATCTGGAGCATCATCATAAAACAATACATCTTTTTCAGGATTGTATTCACCTTTTTGCGAAACACAAGTTGGGCGTGGTTTCCAGCCAATTGTTTCGTTACCACGAATGCAAAATTGAATATCTATATGTTTATTATGGCATTCAAATTTCGCAATAGATTCTGCTGTTGTCATTCCATTTTTACTTGCCATTATTCCTCTAATATTATCTCCATCAATATCAAACTTTCCATCTTCTAAAGTGGTTAAATCTGTGCTGTTGATATACTCAAATGCTTTTGCAAAAAGAGGATGCAAACTTGCATAACGAGAAGCTGAACTTAAACTATCAATTATCATAAAAAATTATGGATTATGAATATGAGTTATGAATGTTTCAATTCCGAATTCATAACTCATCATCCTGAATTAAAAAATTATCTCTGAACTCTCCCACTACCATCACCTTTCATTAAGTCTTTAACATCGCTTAAAGTTGCGTGGTTAAAATCGCCTGGAATAGTGTTTCTTACTTCGTAATGCTTTGTATGATAAAATTCTGAACCATCATAAACCAAAGCACTCCAGCCATTATCGCTTGCACTGTGGCTTTCACGCAATGAAGAAGCAATAAATTTGAAACCAAATTTTGCTTGCATTTGTTTAAACACATCTTTAAAGCCATCAAGGTTTAACTCACCTTTTGTAACGTCGGTGTTAGCAGCTTTAAAACCTAAACATAAATCAGCATCTTCTTCGTTACCAATACACACATCTACATATTCGCAAAGCCCTGTCATTACTTCACGAGCTTTTTCTTTAGTCCATAATTTTTTTCTAAAATTCAAATCTATACTTGTAGTTATTCCTTTTGCTTTTGCAGCTTTTAAGGCAGCCAATGTAAGTGCAGCAGCTTTATCACTTAACGCAGGTGTAATACCAGTTGTGTGAAACCAAGATGCACCTTCAAATATTTTATCAAAATCAAACTCACTTGCATCAACTTCTGCAATACTTGCACCAGCTCTATCATAAATAACTTGAGATGCTCTCATAGAAGCACCAGTTTCTAAGAAATAAATCCCTAATCTATCGCCACCACGAGCCACAAATTGTGTATCTACACCATATCTTCTTAAATGGTTGATTGCACTTTGACCAATTGCATTATTTGGTACTTTAGAAACAAACGTCCCATTAAGGCCATAGTTGCATAAAGCAGCAGAAACATTAGCTTCGCCGCCACCATAAGTAACATCAAAGCTATCTGATTGTACAAAACGCAAATGACCTGGAGATGTAAGGCGAAGCATTATTTCGCCAAGTGTAACTACTTTTTTAGACATAGCTAATCGTTTAAATTTTTAAAGAGTGTTTAATTGTTATTTAAGAAACAAAAGTAAACGCTAGTAAATGGTTACTCTTTAAAAAAGGCGAAAACGATTTCACTTGTAATGACTCATTCATCTAATTTTATTGAGATTGGTAATAAAAGCATTATTGATTTTGCTTTCGAAAACTACCCTTTTGCAATGCTCTTTTTGATTTATACTCCTCAAAATCTCTTTGAATAAAATAACCAAACTCTATATCGTTAAGGGTCAGTAAAAAATTATAATCTGGTCTATATTTATTCATAAAACTATCCAACTCGGGTTGCTGAAGTTTAGTTAATTTTCTTACAAAATTTTTATTGAATCGGTAGTCTATGTATTTATCTTGTTCTTGTTGTAGCAATCTTTTCTGCAAAGCAGCAATACTTCTGTTGTGCTTAAATCTAAACATATTAATAAACTCTTGTAAATCCAAACCAACTGTTACAGCACCAGGAGTATAATTTCTATTGTTTAATAAACTTATTGTAGGCTTTTTAAAGTTGAAAATTTTTGCATATTCTCTTCTATTTTCAAGAGAGTCTAATCTATAATTTTTAGAACGAATTCTCACCTCTGGCAAATCTGCTACACGCACGTGCAGCATTACATCAAATGCTTCTGTATTTTTAATAGTATCTACAGGAAATTTATTGGTTGATTTACCCAGCATACTAAACCAAATAGAATCTGATTGACGAACAGTAATAAAGTATCTCCCAAAACTATCTGTAATAGTACCATTTCCATGGCTGGAAATTACTGTAACAGCCTCTATAGGATTTCGAGCAGTAACGTCATAAACAGTACCGCTGATAGTAATATAGCTTAGTTTTTTGGGCTGAGCTGTACTAGCAATTGAAAATAAAAGGCAAATTATATAAAGTAATTTTTTGTGCAAAACCAATATTTGAAATGCGATATTAAAATAGCTAAGTGTTACCGCCAAATATTATAAAAAAATTAACTTTTTTTTATGAGTTTAGTTTGCATCAACGGTTAAGTATGGAGCTATTTTATCAACCACTTCTTTTTTAATGAATATGATTTTCTTTAAATCATTTACAGAATTGTAATTGCCGTGCTGCGTTCTGTAAATTACAATAGCTTTGGCTATCTCCTTGCTTATGTATGGATGCCCACCCAATTCAAAATCAGTGGCTGTATTAATATTCAATTTATTAATTGCAATAGTTTGTAACGTTAAGTAAGGCAACATTGCATTATAAATAGAATCAGTTAAATCATAAGTTTCTCTTATTTGATTGATGCTTAAAAAACCTCCAAGCTTATCTCTGTATTTTACAATTTTGTAAGCCAAATTTCCTACAGCTGGTAGTTGTCTAAAGTCGTTAACAGTGGCTGTATTTATATCAATTTTAGTGGGTGTTATTGATTTATTTTTATAATCAACTTTATTACCAAATCTATTATTACTAGGTGTGGCAATTGTAATATAAGGAACTAAAACATCAGCATCTTCTTGCTTTAAACCCCAAATTTTTCTGAAGTCATCTGGCTTATAAAACTTACCCCCTTTGCTTCTGTAGTTTAAAATTGTTTTAATAATTTTTGGAGACAATCCAAGTTTTTGAAAACTTGTTTCGTCAATTGTATTAGGGTCAAATTCAAATGGATTTAAGGTATAATTTTCAGCTTCTTTTTTGTTAGTAGCATAATTATTTTTATAAGCAACGCCATCATTAACAGTTGTATCATTACTCACTAAACTACTTCTTGCAATCTTTGCAAA
>JAPLER010000126.1 GCA_026391115.1 Bacteroidota bacterium
ACAAAACAATGAGTTTAAAGAAATGGATGAACTTGTTAAACAAGTTGATGTATTGATGATGCTTAGAATTCAACACGAAAGACACGAGTTTAAATCAACAATTACTACTCAAGAATACTTGCAACAATATGGACTTACAATAGAAAGAGAAAAAATGATGAAAGCTAATGCCATTATTATGCACCCAGCACCAGTGAATAGGAATGTAGAAATAGATTCTTGTTTGGTAGAATGCCCACGGTCAAGAATTTTTAAGCAAATGGAAAATGGTGTTTATGCAAGAATGGCCATTATTAAAAATGCTTTAGAAAACAGAGGATATAATTTTATTACTACATAAATCAACACTTAATTATAAAATGAGTAAAATAGTAATTCTTAAGAACACAAAACTATTGAACGAGCAAGGCGAATTGTTTACAACTAATATAAAAATTGTAGATGGCATTATTGCTGCAATAGCTGAAAACATTGCTAGTGAAGGAGAAATAATTGATGCAAAAGGGTTATTTGTAAGTGCAGGTTTTATTGATGTTCACGTACATTTAAGAGAGCCCGGTTTAGAGTATAAAGAAACCATACAGTCTGGTTCAATGGCAGCAGCTAAAGGTGGTTTTACTACCATTTGCCCTATGCCCAATACTAAACCTGTTCCTGATAGAGCAGAACGTTTTGATGATTTACTAAACAGAATTAAAGCATCGGCTGTTGTAAATATTAAACCTTATGGTGCTATAACAGAAGACTCAAAAGGAGAAAAATTAAACGACTATAAATTGTTAAAAGATAAAGGTGCAGTAGCTTTTAGTGATGATGGTGTAGGTGTGCAAGAAGCTGGTGTGATGTACAAAGCTATGCAAAAAATTGTTGAAGTTGATTTACCCATAGCTGCTCATTGCGAAGACAATTCTTTAATTTTAGGAGGCTGCATACACGATGGCGATAAAGCCAAAGAATTGGGTTTAAAAGGTATTCCAAGTGTTTGCGAATCTGTACAAATTGCAAGAGATATTTTATTAGCAGAAGCAACAGGTGCACACTATCACGTGTGTCACGTTTCAAGTAAAGAGTCTGTTCGTGTAATAGCTGATGCTAAAAAAGCTGGTATAAGAGTAACAGCTGAAGTATCGCCTCATCATTTAGTGCTAACAGAAGATGATATACCTAATGCAGATACTAATTATAAAATGAACCCACCACTGCGTGCTAAAGCAGACCAACTAGCATTAATAAAAGCTTTGGAAGATGGAGTAATTGATTGTATTGCTACAGACCATGCTCCTCATACCGATCAGGAAAAAGCTAAAGGAATGTATGATTCGCCTTTTGGCATTGTTGGCTTTGAAACTGCTTTTCCTGTGTTATTCACCAAATTTGTTAAAACAAACAAATGGACACTTAAACAACTTACAGACTGGATGACTATAAAACCTGCAGAAATATTTAAACTAAATAGTATTGGTAAAATTAAAATTGGTTTTGCTGCAGACTTAACCATTATTAATCTTAATGATGAAATAAAGGTTGATAAAAACACTTTTATTTCAAAGGGAAAGAACACACCATTTGATGGATGGGCTTGTTATGGTTGGCCTGTAATGACTTTGGTGAATGGAAAAGTAGTGTATAAAAATCAACAATATTTTAACTGATAATCATTAAAATAAATAGTTTTTGTTTTAAAAATAATTTAATCAATGAAAAAGAAATTGGTACTAGCAAGTGGAGAAGTTTTTTATGGAGAAGGATTTGGATATAATCAAGATATTGAAGGTGAAGTAGTTTTTAATACATGTATGACAGGCTATCAAGAACTACTATCAGACCCTTCATATTGTGGTCAGATAGTTTGTATGACATACCCTCTTATTGGTAACTATGGTATTAATAGAGACGACTTTGAATCTATGGAGCCATCTATAAAAGGATTAATTGTAAAAGAGCTGGCAGACTTTCCTTCGAACTTCAGAAGTTTATTACCATTACACGATTTTTTTGTTAAAAGAAAGCTATCTGGGATATCAGGAATTGACACAAGAAAATTAACTAGAATCATCAGAAACTATGGTGTAATTAAAGGTAAAATTGTTGATGAAAACATTGCAACAGCAACTGTAATTGAAGAGCTTAACAACAGCAATATAGTTACAAACCAAGTGCAGCAAGTTTCAACTAAAACGGCTTATGCAAGCCCTGGCAGAGGTTTTAAAGTGTTATTGGTTGATTATGGTTCAAAGCTTGGAATCATTAGAGAGTTATCCAGAAGAGATTGTGACATCACTGTTGTTTCATGAAATTTTATTAATGAGTCCAGATGGAATAATGTTGTCTAATGGCCCTGGAGACCCACAAGATGTAGAAGGTGCTTCAGAAATGATTAATACTTTACTAGGTAAAGTTCCCATTTTTGGCATTTGCTTAGGACATCAATTAATTGGTTTAGCTTGTGGTGCAAAAACATATAAATTAAAATTTGGACATCGTGGAGGCAATCATCCTGTTTTAGATGTAAGAACAAACAAAGTGGCTATCACATCTCAAAATCACAGCTATGCTGTAGACCAAAATTCGTTATTAGATACCGATTTAGAAGAAACACATATTGCTTTGAATGATAGAACCAATGAGGGTTTTAAACATAAAATACATCCTTGTTTTTCTGTTCAATATCATCCTGAAGCTAGTCCTGGGCCAGAAGATGCAAATTATCTTTTTGATGAGTTTATTGCATTAATGGAAAAACATAAAAAATAAAATTTACCCAAATAAATAGCTTAAAAAAAATACAATTAAGTAGCATAAAATTAAAATGAAACGCAACGACATAAAAACTATTTTAGTTATTGGAAGTGGTCCCATCATCATTGGTCAAGCAGCAGAATTTGATTATGCTGGCACACAAGCTTGTTTAGCTTTAAAAGAAGAAGGATATAGTGTAATACTCATCAACTCTAATCCTGCTACCATTATGACTGATAAAGAAATTGCTGATAAAGTGTACATTGAACCAATTTCACTTCCATTTGTTAGCCATATTATTAGAAAGGAAAAACCAGATGCTTTATTACCCACCTTAGGAGGACAAACTGGGTTGAATATGGCAGTTGAATTACAAAATTCAGGTATACTTGATGAGTATAATGTAGAAGTTTTAGGCACTAAACTTTCTGCCATTAATCAAGCTGAAGACAGAGATTTATTCAGGTCTTTAATGAGAGAATTAAATGAACCTGTGCCAGATTCTGCAATTGTTCAAGATATTGAGGCAGCTATTGATTTTGCCAACGATATTGGTTATCCTGTAATTGTTAGACCAGCATTTACACTTGGAGGAACAGGTGGAGGAATTGCAAACACTGAAGAAGAGTTAAAAGACATTACAGCTAATGGATTAAAATATAGCCCAGTTACACAATGTCTTATTGAAAAATCAATTGCTGGATTTAAGGAAATTGAATACGAAGTAATGCGTGATGCAAACGACAATGCCATTGTAGTTTGTAATATGGAAAACATTGATGCTGTAGGTATACACACAGGAGATTCAATTGTAGTAGCTCCATCTCAAACTTTGTCAGATAGAGAATATCAAATGTTGCGTAATGCTTCATTAAAAATAATTAGAGCATTAGGTATTGAAGGAGGTTGTAATGTACAATTAGCTTTAGACCCTAATTCCTTTAACTATTACATCATTGAAGTGAATCCAAGAGTGTCAAGGTCATCAGCATTAGCTAGTAAAGCCACTGGTTACCCTATCGCTAAACTGGCTGCTAAAATTGCTGTGGGTTTAACGCTTGATGAAATGTTGAATCCAGTAACTGGAAAAACCTATGCTTGTTTTGAACCAGCATTAGATTATGTGGTAACAAAAATTCCTCGTTTTCCATTCGATAAATTTGTTAATGCCGATAGACGACTTTCTACACAAATGAAAGCAACTGGTGAGGTAATGGCAATAGGAAGAAATTTTGAAGAATCTTTAATGAAAGCCATTCGTTCTTTAGAAGTTGGCATTCAACATTTAGGTCTAAAAACTAAACAAGCCCAAGAGCTTACTGATACAGATATTGAAAGAAGAATAAAAATTTGTGATGATGAAAGATTATTCATTATTGGAGAAGCTTTACGTAGAGGTTATGATTGGGAAACCATAGCAGATTGGAGCAAGATTGATAAATTTTTTATATGGAAACTTAAAAAGCTGGTAGATTTTGAAAATACAATTGCTGCAAATATATTCGACAAAGAAATTTTATTACAAGCAAAAAAGCTTGGATTTTCAGATGTAAATATTGCTCACTTATGGCAAACAGATTATAGAAAAGTATTTGCTTTTAGAAAAGAGCAAGGTATAATGCCAGTATATAAAATGGTAGATACATGTGCAGCAGAATTTGAATCTGAAACCCCTTATTTCTATGGTACTTATGAGGTAGAAAATGAAAGTATTCCTTCAAATAAAGATAAAGTAATTGTGCTAGGGTCTGGACCTATAAGAATTGGACAAGGTATTGAATTTGATTATGCAACTGTTCATTCAGTTTGGGCTATAAAAGAAATGGGCTACGAAGCCATCATCATCAACAATAATCCAGAAACAGTTTCTACAGATTTCTCTATCTCAGATAAATTATATTTTGAGCCATTGACAGAAGAAGATGTAATGAACATTATTGAGCTAGAAAAACCAATGGGGGTTATTGTTCAGTTTGGTGGACAAACAGCCATAAACCTAGCCGATAAGTTAGCTCATTATGGTGTTAAAATTTTAGGCACATCACTTGAAGATTTAGACAGGGCTGAAAACAGAAATAAGTTTGAGGCTGCATTACAAACTTTAGGTATTCCTCAACCAGTTGGTAAAACTTGTTTTACTAAAGAAGATGCTCTAGTAATAGCCAACAATATTGGTTATCCAGTGTTGGTTCGTCCAAGTTATGTATTGGGAGGCAGAGCAATGGAAATTGTTTATGATGATAGTGAATTGGAGTATTATATGAATCATATTTTAATTGACAATGCAGAACATCCCATTTTAGTTGATAAATATTTAACAGGAAAAGAAGTTGAAGTTGATGCTATATCTGATGGAGAAACTGTTGTTATTCCTGGTATAATGGAACATATAGAAAGAGCAGGAGTACACTCTGGAGATTCAATAGCTGTTTATCCATCACAACATATTTATCCAGAACAAAAACAAAAAATAATTGACTATACTCAACGATTAGCCAAGGGTTTGAATGTGGTTGGATTAATGAATATTCAATATGTTTTATTTAAAGGAGAAGTATATGTAATTGAGGTAAATCCACGTTCATCTAGAACAGTTCCTTTTCTTTCAAAAATTACAGATGTGCCAATGGCTAATTTGGCAACAAAAGTTATATTAGGAAAAAAGTTAAAAGACTTAGGTTACACCAATGGCTTGATACAAGAAAAGGAAGGAATATTTGTTAAAGTGCCTGTTTTTTCATTTAGCAAATTAACAAAAGTTGATGTTACTTTAGGACCAGAAATGAAATCAACAGGAGAAGTAATGGGTAAAGATGTTACCCTTGAAAAGGCTTTGTATAAAGGACTTATAGCTGCTGGCAGAAAAGTGCCATTGCATGGGACTGTTCTATTTACAATTGCCGATAAACACAAAACCGAAGCTGCTAAAATTGCTAAACGATTTTCGGATATTGGATTTAAAATTATAGCTACAAAAGGCACAGCAGGCTTTTTTGAAACACAAGGAATACAAACAGAAATAGTATATAAAATTTCTGAAGGAGAAGTTAACAATACCATACTTGAAAAAATTCAAAAAGGAAAAGTTCATTATGTTGTGAACACTTTGGCACGAGGAGGTAAAATAGAGAAAGATGGCTTTCAAATTAGAAGAACAAGTGTAGAAAATGGTGTTCCCTGTTTCACATCTTTAGATACTGTAGAAGCAGTGCTTAAAGTAATTGAAAGTATGACGTTTAAAATGGAAGTAATGTAAAAAGTGTAACAATAAATATAAGTTTTTGCTAAAGCACATTTCTAATTGCGAACGTACAGAAGCAATGGCAATTATTTCAGTATAAGACACCTATGTAATTCCTGTTTTACACTTTGTAATTTAAGTAGAGGTCTTGGTATAGGGTATTTACTGCATAAAGCCAGTTCGATTAGTTATTGAACTAGCTTTATGATTTTTAAGTAATATTATTTTTTAAAAAGCATTTGCATTAAACTTCATTTTCTTATGCAAATCTTTATCTTTACCTATCATTTTTTTATTATGCTTTTTAAAAAATATATTGCTATTGCCTTACTGTGTTTTCCATTTGTAAATAATGCACAGGTAAATGCAGTTGAATTTGGTAAAAATAAAATTCAATATAAAAAGTTTAAGTGGAAGTTTTATGAAGGACAAAACTTTAATACCTATGTAACACAAGGTGGCACAGAGTTGGGCAGCTTTGTGAGCCAAATGGCGGAAGATGAATTGCAGGAAATAGAAACTTTTATGGAAAGCAACCTGCGTGGCAAAGCCAATATTTTTGTGTACAATAGTTACGATGAATACAAGCAAAGCAATATTGGCTTTAATCAAGAACTGCAAAGTGCTAATGGTGTAACTGTTTTACCCAATAATAAATTGGTGGTTTATTTTGATGGCAACCATACCCATTTAAAAACACAAATAAGATATGGTATTGCACAAGTTATATTACAAAATTTATTGTTTGGAAGCGATGTAGGTGAGGTAGCTAGTAATCAGGCATTATTGGATTTGCCAAAATGGTTAACCGATGGTTATATAAGCTATGTTGCAGAAAGATGGAGTACAGAAAAAGATGATGATTTAAAAAATGCAGTTTTAAATGGCGATTATAAAACTTTTTATCATTTTGCATTTGCCAAGCCTACATTGGCAGGCCATAGTTTTTGGTACTATATAGCCGAGAAATACAAACCAGAAAATGTAACTTATTTTTTATACTTGGCTCGTTTAAATAAAAGTCTTAATCAAGCATCTTTAAAGATTTGTAAGAAGAAATTTAAAGAAGTGTTGAAAGAGTTTATGGAGTTTGAAGAAGATAAATATAGTGCAGATATAAGAAGAAGGCGTAACGCACCAAAGGGAAGTGTAATAGCTGATGAAACAGTTGATAAAGTTGATTATTACAGGTTTAATGCCAATCCAAACGCTAAAAATAAAAACTATGTTGTTGTAGAATTTCATAGAGGATTTTATAGTGTAAAGTATTTTGAAGACTATGAACCTATCACCATTTTAAAACGTGGTGTAAGAACACATCAGGGAGATATTAACCCCAATTACCCAATACTAGCTTGGGATGTAAAAGGAACAAAATTTGCCTGCATTTATTGGGAAAAAGGAAAGACATTGTTACTTGTTTATGATGTAATAGCAAGATACCAAAAACGTCCTGTAGAAATAACTGGCTTTGATCAAATACTCGATGCCAACTATATGCTTGATGGTAATACGCTGGTATTAAGTGCTGCAAAAAATGGGCATACAGATATTTACACCTATAAAATTGAAGAGCAAAAAACGACACAAATTACCAATGATGTATATGATGATTTGAATCCCACTTTGGTAAACTTTCCCAACAGAACGGGTATTATATTTTCATCAAATAGACCAAGTGTAGATGCTCCAAATAACGATACAGTGCAACCTAGCAGACATAGATTCAATATTTTCTTAGTAGATATTTTAAACAACTCTTCTGCAAAACAAATCACTCAACTTACCAATGTAAAACATGGCAATGCTATAATGCCAATGCAATACAATACCAATCACTTTACGTTTGTATGTGATGAAAATGGAGTTAATAATCGTTGGGCTGGTTTTTTTAGTACTGCACGTAATGGGTTAGATACATTGTATTTTGTTGGAGATGAAATGTTGCGTAATCCAAGTGCTAAAGAAATGGATAGTGCATTGGTGGCTTGGCAAAAACAAGAACCAGACAGCATTGCTTATTTTCAAGTGTATAAAGATTCAACTTATACCTTTCCTATAACCAATTATCAAAGCAGCTTAACAGAAACTAGGGTTGCAGGTAATAATGGTGCCATTAGCGAAACAAGACGAGAAGGAAATGAAAAATATTTATATAAATTAAAAATAAATGAAGATGCCTTGTATAGAAGAAATGTAACTGCACCACCAACCACTTATATGAAAAAAATATTGGAAGCTGAACGAATACAACAAGGTAAAGCAAATGTGAACGGTAAGCAAGGTGTAGATTCAGCTAAGAAACCTGATAATGACTTTTTTCAAAGTGCGTTTGGAGACATGGATAACTTAACAAGTGGCGTTGGTAATGGTATTATGACCAATAGATTTCAGCCTTATAATGGAGGATTTGGTCCAATTTTTATGAACTCTACTGGCAAAGGTATAAATGCAAGTTTTAAAGTCACTATAAGTGATTTAATGGAGGATTATAAAATCACAGCTGGTTTTAGTCCTAGTTTAAATTTAAGAGATAAGGACATTATTCTTGGTTATCAAAATTTTAAAAAAAGATGCGATTGGGGTTTTACCTACTACAGAAGTAATATTTTAGGAAGTATAGGGCAATTCAATATGCTACGTGTAACCAATATTTATCAGGCAAATGTTTCTTATCCATTTGATGAAGTAAGAAGTTTGCGTGTTACAGCAAATATTAGAAGGGATAGATACAGCTTAAAGCCTTTAGATTATTCTTTAGGTGTGCCATTGGGAAATCCAGCAGCACTTGCAGAAAGAGATCTTGATGAGTATAATATTCAAGCTCATTTAGAATATGTATATGATAATACCATTAACCCAACTATGAATATTTGGGAAGGTATGCGATTTAAAATTTATGCAGATATTATAGCACCTGGTGCAGACAAAAAGTTTGTGCCCAACCAAGAAACTTTTAATCTTGGTGTAGATTTTAGACATTATTTGCCAATTTATAGAAACTGTATTTGGGCTGTGCGTGGTGCAGCAGATTTTAGTTGGGGCAGTCGTAAAATTATTTATTATTTAGGAGGAGTTGATGGTTGGATTGGACCAAAATTTAATGATAAGAATACTCCATCGCCAGATGCTACTTATGCTTTTCAAACGCTTGCAGTAAATATGCGTGGCTACAATCAAAATGCTGCTAATGGCAATAATGCTGTTGTGATTAATAGTGAAATTCGTTTACCCATTTTCAGCACATTTTTTAATAAACCAGTCAACAATGC
>JAPLER010000242.1 GCA_026391115.1 Bacteroidota bacterium
CGTGGGCAAAGGGTTTGCTTTATTTGGTTGGCATTTTCATCTTGTGTAAATAAGTAGCTTAGTGTAATTTCAAAGCCACCACGCAACAAGCTTGCTGTGCTTAATTTAGATACATTAATATCGTAACTTATACCACCTCTAAAGGTTTTATACTCTAGCCCCACATAAGGAGATAATGCATCGTTAAACCTGTACCAGCTGCCTAGTATTAAATTGCAATTTTCTTCGGGCATTGGCGTAAGTGCTTTGCTGTAAGCAGCACCAAAAATTAAATCGTTGCTATATTCTGATTTCATATAAGCTGCACTTAAAAACATTTTATTGTCTTCGCCCACATTAAAATTGCCACCTATATTGCCTACAATTCTGGGTTTTATTTGGTGTATAGGACCATTAAAACTTTCGGTGGGTTGGTTAAAATGATAGATAGCAACACCGCCATAAAAACTAGTAGCATCGGTAATGGCAGAGTATAATAACCCTGCTGAGTAATCGATATAATTTGTTGTAAATCCATTTGTTTTTTCGCCAGTGGGCAAGGTGTTATCAAAGCCTTGTGGTGTAAGTTGTTGCCCAAATGTAAACTTAGAATAGTCTAGCAACCTGGTATTATAGGTTGCCATAAACCCTACGCCTAGCCTATTAATACCTTGTGCATCCAGCAGTTTATGAAAAGAATAAGATGCCGAAAGTGAGTTGGTTTTTAGCCCTCCGTTATTGCTTTTATCAAACACACCTGTAAAGCCCACACCCATGATATCGCCATCTTTAATAGAACCTTTAAATGCATTGGCATCGGCACTTACAGTGCCTGTTAAAAATGGATATTGAATACTTGACCATTGACTTCTATAACAACCACTTACTCTAACATCGCCATTAAAAAAGCCTGTTAATGCAGGGTTCATCAGCATAGGTGCTGCAAAGTATTGTGTAAAGTGTGGGTCTTGTGCAACTGATTTTACAGAGCAAAAAATCAATAACAACAATATCTTAATATGCTTCATAACTATCATTTAGGTTAGTAATACCTTACATATTTTTAATACAATAAGCCTACGTTTATGTAAGTAGCGTATATCTAAAAAAAACATTCACCAACAACAAAGGTTTTTTTATTGTACCAGCAAGGTATTGAATTGAAGGTCTATTATCAAAAATAAGTAAACAAGACCTATTATTAAGAAATAAACCAGCATTTTTATTATTACAACATCAAGCGTGTTAAACTATCACGTTTCAAATCTCTTGAAACATTCGATATATACATTGCAAAGGCATTATTGCACTTGCAATATCAATTTCCATTTATCTGTTTCTGCAAAATCTTTTATAATATTATTTCTATTTACAAGTAGCTTACACAAATAATTTGTTAATACAAGTTGATTAAATAGTTGTCCTAATATTCCAAAAGGTGATTGAAATTTAAACACATCTGTCATTATAGTTTTATTGCCTACTTGCTCAAATATATGCTCGTGATAAATAGATTTGAATATGCCTTTTACTTGCTCGTCTCTAAAATAAAATGGTTGATTAAAAGCTGTAATTTTTGAAGTAAGCCGTTGCTTTATACCAAAGTGTGTGGCTTGCCAGGTAACAGTTTCGTTTAAATTAATAAGCCCTGTAGTTGTGCCAGCAATAGCTGCTTCATTGGTATGTGCTGTAGATATTTTATGCAAATCAATACTTCTTGACAAGTTAAAACAAATGTCAATACTTGCATTAATTTCTGTTACTAGTTTTATGGTGTGCATTATACATCAAATGTATAACATAACACTTTACAAAACACCTACTGCAACTTCACTTTACCCCACGCCAAGGTTTTTGTCTCACAAACCTGTTTTATTTGCTGTTTCGTGAGACACGAACCAAGGCTAAGGACAACCTATTTCAGGACGAGTCAAACAAATGTTGAAGCTATATTCGTCAAGCCCCAATAATGCCAAACCAAATGTTGGGCGATGTTTATTTATTCAAGATTTTGTATGTTATATAAAATTGTTGTATCACTATAGTCAATATAAATTTGTTTTCTACCATTTTGAGAATTTAGAATTAAGAAACGAACGTTGCATTTTAAACCATCTTGGTCTACACATTGCATACTAATTGTTTCATCTCCATCACTATCAGTTTTTTTGTCGTAATATTTTATTATGTCAAATACATGATTTGTTTTGCTGAAAATTTTAATTCTTTCGTTCGTCCAGTCAACTACTATTAAAATGCCGACTCCATTTTCCAAATCTTCCCACTCTTTCCACTTTCCTAATGTTTCGCTATAAAATTTTATAGCCCCTTTAGTTGTTTTAAATTTCTGAACTTGAGAAAAAGTAACAGTAATTCCCAAAAAGAAACAAATGAATAGAAGTAATAGTCTTTGCTTTTGCATAATTATAAATGTTTATTAATTAAATTATATATCAGTATTATTTATTAAAAAGCTATTAATAACCAGTAGATGAGATGATTTTATTCAAAATCTACTTGAAAAATTTATGCGTCATTTCTCCATTTAATTTTGACAAATTTTTAGTCAGTCTATGTTCAGGATGTGGCATTTTTAAATATCGCCCAACGAAAAAGGCTTGCCCTTATTGGTTAATTAACAGCCCATAACTGAAGCCAATGATTGCAATCCCGAAGTTTCGGGATGCTAATGTTTTATTC
Source organism: Bacteroidota bacterium (assembly GCA_026391115.1). Lineage (GTDB taxonomy): Bacteria > Bacteroidota > Bacteroidia > Chitinophagales > Chitinophagaceae > CAIVPM01. The sequence goes on from JAPLER010000242.1 coordinate 2,680, forward strand.
ATAAGCCAAATTTATAACGTCTAGCCCAAGCTGAAGCACAATAAAGAACAAATGTTGAGGCAATATTCGTCAAGCCCCAATAATGCCAAACCATATGTTGTATGAGGTTTTATTTTTTAATCTTGAATTTCTGAGTGTCTATTAGTTTTGTCTTATTAGCTTCCTTGGTTTCAATTGTCAACCAGTCAATCGAAGAGTCTTCTATTTTGGAAACGAGTTTCTGTATAAATTGAACCAAATTTTCACTCTCAAATCTACGAATGTGTTTGCCGAGTAAGTCTTTTATAACAAAATCTTCTATAAATTGTTCAATAAGTGTTCTACAATGTCTAAAACAATAAATAGTTTTTTTGGGTCTGGTGAAAGCATCTCGTGAACAGAGTCATTGCCAAGAAAACGAATAGAATGTAATCTTTTACTTTCCTTTTCAGTGATAAGTTTTTCTTTCAGTAAATTGTTTATTTTTTGTTGCAAATTTTTACCAGCAATATTTTTGTCTATACAAATTGCTTCAATAATAGCTCTGAAACCTACACCAGTCAAAATATAGCTTTTTACTTTAAAGGCTTCCAAAGTTTCATTATAAATTGTCTTTATTTTTAATGGAAGTCCATAAAGATTTTTAAGAGGCTCGTGCCCTTTTAATGAATGAGGATAACATTTTATATCGTCAAAATATTCTATACCTTCGCCATCAGAGTCATAATGAGCCATAGTTTCATCACCATAAGTATACCTAAACTGCGTATTCTCACAACCAGCACATTCGATTATTTCAAACTCTTCATTCCATCGAAAATCGTCATCAGAGTTAGAAGACACTTTCTTTTTGTGTAAGACCTTATGATTAGTTATTCTTTTGCAATTTGGGCAGTAATTTTTACTCATTAGTCAATTAGTTTGTGTTACGGAAAAATCTCATACAACGAAAAAGGCTTGGCGTTTGTTGGG
>JAPLER010000307.1:0-1886 GCA_026391115.1 Bacteroidota bacterium
CAATCACATTCAAAGTATATTAATTGGCTTTTCTCAAGGAATGTTAGTTTTATTCTTGGTAATAAGTATGCTGCTTTTTTATTTCACAAAAGAAAAATTATACTTGTTATATAGCACATATATATTACTAATGGCTCTTTACATTCTTGTAGACACTGGAATGTTTTTTGAATTTCTATACCCTAATCATCCAGAAGTAAATGATTTGGTTAGACCAGGTATTAATTTCATTTCCATTATCCCCTTACTCTTTTTTTTCTTCGAGCTATTAAAGTTCAAAGAGAATTTTCCCACCTTGCACAAGTTAAACATTTGGATAATCATTGGATATCTTATTATTTTCGGTATTGCTATGGTAAATTCAGCAATGTCTCTAAATAATCAAGGCAATTGGCTTAAATTAGGAAGTTTGCTAATTCTTTCCATTTTTGTAGTTTTTGCAATTCAGGTTTTTTATAGTGTTTATCAAAGAGTATTAAACTCAAGGCTTGCTCTATTATCTTTATCAGTGATTATTATTTTTTCAACAATCATCAGTTTAGAAAAGAATGACTTGGTTCCCCAAAATTTATTTACGGTAAATGCCTCTTTTTGGGGAATCATTTTGCTAAGTATCACAATGCTATTAGCTGCTTTTTTGCATTACAAAAATTTGATATTACAGTCAGAGCGACTAAAAGAAGAAAATAAAATACAAAGGTTTCAGTTTCTAAAAGAAATTTCAGAATGGGAAAAGAAACAAATGGAAAGTATTAGTGGATTTATGCACGATATTGTTGGGGCTAATCTTGGTTTACTAAGATTAGATGTTGACAAGATGAATCTAGATGAACTGAATAGAGAAATTTTAATTGCCCACATTTCAGAATTATCTAATGAAGTTAGGCTGATTGGTCATTCATACTCACCACTGAATTTTGAAGAAAAGGGTCTGTATAATTCAATTGATAATATCGTAAAAAGAATCAATAATCATTCAAAAATTTCATTAATACTACAATGGAATAATGAAAAAGTTTCAATTGAAGATGAATTTAAAATTATTATTTTCAGAATAGTACAGGAGTTATTAAATAATTTATTAAAGCACTCAAAAGCCCAAAACGCTTTTCTTGAATTAATGATTTTTGAAAATTTTATTTCAATATATATTGAGGATGATGGAGTAGGCTTTGAATACATCAAAGAAAAGGAAACTTTAGGTTTAAGGAGTATAGAAAATATTATAAAAACACTTAAAGGAACTTTTTTAATAAATACAGGTGTTGAGAATGGAACCAATATTTCAATAGAATTTAAAATAAAATAAGTATGAAAAAAATTAAAATTGGTATTTTAGATGATCATCTTCTTTTTTCTGAAGCTATAAGCGATATACTAAAAGTCAAACTTATATATGATATCTGTTTTGTTACAAACTCTGTCGAAGTTACACTATCGCAAATAGCAATGCATAAGATAGATTTGATTATTTTGGATATAAATATGCCACCATATAATGGTCTTGAGTTAATACCGAAGTTCAAAGAAATTTGTCCAGATATACAAGTATTGATTTTAACAATGCACCAACCTTGTGATATTAACCTTGACTTGGAAACCTTCAATGGAGATGGTTATATGCTAAAGACATCTGGCAAATCTGTGTTAGATGAATCTATTTCAGCAATTTTAAAAGGAGATAAATTTATTGATCCTGGAGTTATTAAAATTGATAAGGAACGAGCTAAAAACCTCAAGAATTCGACTCTTTCAAAAAGAGAAATTCAAATTGCAAAATTAATTGTGGATGGAAAAACAACAAAACAAATATCCACAGAACTTTTTATTAGTGAGCTTACAATAAAAACTCATAGAAAAAATATTGCAGAAAAATTAAAATTGGT
>JAPLER010000307.1:1913-2821 GCA_026391115.1 Bacteroidota bacterium
AAAGTTATTAATGGCTACTCCAGTAATATATTTCTATTAGTTGGTTAATAAGAAGATAAATTTTCGTAATGCAATTAGTTCTTTATTTCACCATAATCCTTTTCACATTTTCCCCCTCAACTCCAATAGCTTTTAAGAAATAAATACCTGTTGTAAGGTTGCCATTCTTTTTTAAGTTGATTGTAAAATTGTTATTACCTTTTTGTAATTCAACAGATTGTTTTAGGATTGTTTTTCCCTGAGCATCTGTTAATTCAAAACTCACTGTTTTATTATTCTTTGATACTATGCTAACTTTAATTTCTCCACTTGTAGGATTAGGGCTAACAGACCATTGGCTAGTGGTAAGTGGTAAGTTGTTAGTGGTTGCAACTTGTTTTGTAAGGATTATTTTATGTTGATTAAAGTCTTTATCCCAGGCTTCAATTTCAGCAATATCGTTAGTAATCGCAAGTTCTAAACTGGTTATTGGTTTACTGATTTCAGTTGAGCGAAGAACCAAAGTAAACAATTCCGTTCCATCTTCAAGGGTTTTTGCTTCAGCGTTTTTATGTGTCCAAAGCATTGCAATGTTTCCTTTGGTATTTGTTTGTGTTGCATTGTAATCAAAACCTTGAAGGTTTTTGAAACCTTCAAGGTTTACAAATTCATACTTGGTATTATCAAAATGAAGTGTGTATTGCATTGCAACAATCTCTTTAAAGTTTTTGACAGTAATAGAAATTCTCAACTCACCATTAGTAACTTTTGCCTCAATATTAGCCGTTAGTTGTATGGTCTTGTCTGTCGACTGTTTTGCTACATTAGCATTCCAATCATAATTCACATCTCCCAATTTAACACCAATAAATGTTTGGTTGGTTTTGTTGCTGTTTAAGTAGGTAAATGAAATTGAATCTTTAAAAGGA
>JAPLER010000415.1 GCA_026391115.1 Bacteroidota bacterium
AGTTGTCTTTGCTGCACAAACAACTTGTCTTTAACCGACAAATAGTTTGACTTTAACCGACAATCAAGTTGTCTTTAACGCAAAGAAAGTTTGGTTATAGTGCAAGAAATTTTACACTATAAGTATTAATGCGAAATCTTGGAGGATGAATAATAAATTTCTAGTATTTCAACCTATTAGAATATGTTTTTTATATAAACTTGTAAAAATGCAAAAACCTATAATAATAAAAGTATAGAATTTTAATTGAAGTTTAATAGTAAGAATCATTTCTTCAAAGCGTTCTCGGTATTTCCGAGAACGTTATAGGAAAAAAAAGTTGGTGAATAAGTGTAATTATTTGAAAAAAAAAAATAGTTTCACACCCCAACATTATTGCCAGAATAAACGAATGACCTCTAGAACGATTGCCAGATACTAAAATTTTAATTAGATAAATAAATATAAATAAACGCTATTTTTTGGATGCACAAGCAACCCAAAACATTTTTTTAGCGATTTAATATATTAAGTAATAAAATAATTTATAACAAAACAGCTATATGAAACAACAACTACACGATTTGCAATCGATGCCAAAGGCGACTAAAATTAATTTAAGATTAATCTCTAAATTACTCACTATTGTCTTTGTGTTATCTACAAATTTTGCCCAATCTCAATTCTTATCATCAGCACCTAGTTTGACAGCAACACCTACTAATGGTATTTATGGGAGTTATGGAAATGCAACTTTGTTTATTTACTTAGATATTGACCCAAATGCACCTGCAAGTGGTGGTGTCTCTGGCGGTTCAAATAATAATGGTAGTTTAACCACAACAACCGATTATGGCGTTACTGCTACATTGCCATTTAGAGCAGATATACGTTTAGTAATTACCCCTTCATATTTAGGTTATTCCATTAGAGATAGCAGTGGTGGTTGGAAAACAGAAGTTAATATTTCTTCAGGAAATGTGGGTACAAGTGGTGGCTCAGTTAGAAGTGCTAAAATACCCTGGACAACAGGTGGTTTATTAGGTTCTCGACCAGCAGCTTTTAATTGGTTGGGTTACGCTGGTTATTCTACTGGGGTATATGACCAATTCCCAACTATTAATACAACTGGTGCAGGAGCAAGCCCAAGGTTTTATTATTACCAAACTGTAACAAATACAAGCAACACCAGCACAACTAACCCTTTTAGTACAAGTCAAAGAAGTTTTGAAACAAGAAATAATTTTGGGTATAATAATACACAACCGTCAACCATTTTTGATTTTACAGTAAATGGCAATACAACCACATTTACGAATACATTAACTGTCATCAATAATTTTCATATTGCCTCTGGAACTTTTACAAATTTAAGTAGCGGTGGAGCATCTACTTTAACTATGGGCTCTGGTTCTACCAATACTCCTTCTATTAGGTGTGATGGAACATTAACACCCAATAATGGTACAGGCAATGACTTAAGTGTTGTTGCAGCATTTGGAACAACAACTATTGCTGGTAGTGCTTCTAATACAGCATTTAGATTATTTAATTTAACTGTAAACAATGGGGCAACTGTGCAAGCACCAAGTTCTGGTACGGTAGATTTAGGTTGGCAATTTGGAACAATTACAGTAAACAGTGGTGGTACTCTAAATTTTGTTAATGGTAGTGGGGTTGTTAATTCAACAGTTATTGATGTGGCTTCAAACACTGTAAGTATTAGTAATTCTGCTGGTGGCTCTCTAACCTTTAATAATTTAACTGTAGTAGGTACTACTAATACAACTATATTGCAAAGTGCAAATTCTGGAACTAATTTAATTAACATCAAAGGAAACTTAGTAAGAACTGGTGGTAATACTTCTTTCAGTACATCGAATTCTTCTGGTACTTTAGATGTTACCATGAATGGAACAACAACACAAAATTTGCCAACCGGAACTTTTAGAAATCTTACCATTGCTAATACAGCTGATAGTGTAATTACAGCTGGTAATTTAACAATAACAACTGCAGGAAATAAAAAGCTAATCATTAATTCTGGAGCAAGATTGGTTTTGAAAAATAATTTAACATTTACAAGCAATACTTCAAATGCACCTGATTCTGTAATTGTAAATGGATTTTTACGTCAGAGTAGTTCAGTAACAATTACTGGTGGTGGAACAGGGAATAGTGTTTTATTTGTTAGTGGTACAGGGACTTATGAACATTCCATAAACTCCGGTACTATTCCTACTGCAACTTGGGCAACAAATAGTACTTGTTTGGTCACAGGAACAGCAGGTACTATGGCAACTGGTTTTGGTCAATCATTTTTCAATGTAACTTTTAATTGTCCAAATATTACTGGTGGTAGGAATTTGGCTGGGGCATTAATCAGTGTTGCAGGTACTCTTTCTGTTATTTCTACAGGGTCTGGTTCTATTAGATTAAACAACTCACTGGACGTTTCACAAGTAGATTATGTTGGAAACATAGCTAATATTTCAGTTTCTGGTGGAACTTTAGGTTTAATTGGTGGAAATAATGGTACTTTCAACTGTAGTTCAACTGTAAACGTTTCTGGTAATGTTACACTTTCTAATTCTGGCATTTTGGATATGAATGTAACTAGTAATACCACACTAGCATCCACTTTAAATATTCAAGGCAACTTAACAATGAGTAGCACTTCAACTATTCAAAGATCAGCAAATGCGATAGCTTCAATTAACTTTAACAAGTCCTCTGGAACACAAAATTTCACACAAAATGGAGGTGCTATAAGTACTGATAATAATCCTATAAACTGGAATTTTGGTACGGTATCACCTGCGACTTCTCCTACAGTTTTATTTGGCAGTAATATTAGTATAGGTGGTAGTGGAGTTATTACCAATAATTCAAGTGTAGATTGTCAAACCTATTCTTTAGCATTTGGTGGTTCACCAACTCTTGCAAATAATGGAACGATCAGAACTGCAAATCTTTCTTCAACTTCTTTGCCAACAGGAAGAACTTGGGGAGGAACCGTAGAGTTTTATGGTGCTTCAACCTCACAAGTAATACCTACTGCAACATCTTATAACAATTTATTAATTACGGGCTCACCTTTAACATCTACTCAAACTATTAATGGTAATTTAACCATATCTGGTGCAGGATTACTAACTTTTGATAACGCTGCAAGTAGTAGAAGTTTAACGATTGGTGGCAATATTAACTTTAGTGGGTCTGGAGGCTTAACGTATTTAGGCACCGGCAGTAATTCTAGCTTTCTTTTAACACTAACAGGTACCAGCAATACGATAACTTGTACTTCTTCCGCCAATGATTTTACCAAAACTAGCATCCTAATAAACACTCCTGCTTCATATACACTTAGCACAGATTTTGATATGTCGAGTGCAGTATCAAGTAGAACAATTAGTGGAACAGGAACAATAACATTGAACGGAAAAACTTTCAATATTGGGAGAGCTACTTTCACTGTAAGCAATATTGTTACAGATGCAAGTAGCACAATAATTAGTAGCTTCCTAGGTACTCCATTTACT
>JAPLER010000286.1 GCA_026391115.1 Bacteroidota bacterium
GGTGAACAGAATAATATTTTTGAGTTTCTTGAATTGAGTACAGATGCTGCTGATACCAGACTAGTAAGTGGTCAGGTTAATGAAAGATTGCGTTCAATGCTTGATATGCTGCCTGATGAACAAAGAGAGGTAATTGTACTACGCCACTTTGCTGATTTGAGTTTTAAAGAAATAGCGGAATTAACCAATACAAGCATCAATACTTCACTTGGAAGAATGCGTTATGGTTTAATTAATTTACGCAAAATGATGGAAGAAAATCAAATGGTTTTATAGATATCATCAATCAAAACTAACTGCTTGTAAAAAATTTTAAAGAGAACGATATTTGAAATATCGTTCTCTTTTTTTATTACCATTTCACATTCCATGTTACTGATGGCAATATCGGGAATAATGAAACTTGTTTGCCTTGTATTTTTAAATCTCCACCAGCCAAACTACCTGTTTGATCGAAATAAATAAAGTAAGGATTTTTACGATTGTAAACATTATAAATACTGAATACCCAATTACTTGTGTATTTATGTTTCTTTTTAGGTGTAGGTGTATAAGTTGCAGCAAAATCTAAACGATGATATGCTGGCAATCTGTAAGCATTGATTTTACTATACTCTTGTGTAAGCACACCATTAACAAAATAAAATTTCTCTGGAATGGTGGTGGCATTACCAGTTGAATAAACAAATACTGCTCCTAGTTTCCATTTGCTGCTTAAATTGTATGTTGTTGTAATGGCAAGGTCATGGCGTCTATCAAATTTTGCATAATATTCTTCGCCATTGTTTATATCTGCAAACTTTCTTTTCGTCCAGCTTAATGTGTAACTTAACCAACCTGTTAATCTTCCTTTTGCCTTGTTAATATATAATTCAGTTCCATAGCTCCATCCTTTACCAAAAACAAAATCTTCTTCTACATCTTTTAAAGTATTGGGTGTATAGCCTTGTCTGTATTCAATTTGATTTTCCATTGTTTTATAGTAAGCTTCTACACTGGTTTCATACATTCCTTTATTGAAGTTTTTAAAATAACCAACTGCATATTGCCAAGCTATTTGAGGTTTAATAACAGCTGTACTAGGCACCCATAAATCTGTTGGTAAGGTATTTCCATTATTACTTACCAAATGAATGTATTGATAGTTTTGAGTAACCGCTGCCTTAACAGATTCGTTATCATTAATAGCATACCTAAAAGTGAATCTTGGTTCAATTCCACTATACACTTTTACTGTTTTTCCTTTACCATAAACAGTGCTATCTAACTTATTTCCATCAGCATCTCTTACATATTTGGTGTAACTTCCAATTTGTTGAAAAACACTATAACGTAATCCATAATTTATCTTAATCCTTTTACCAATTTCCCAATCATCTTGCACATAAGCAGCATATTCATTGGCATATTTTGTTTTAGTATTGTCTGGTGTAAACACAACACTATCCTGATTTCCAGTTAATGCACTTGGAAAAAAAGTATGATAAGTATAAGCTGCTCCAAATTTTAATTTATGTTCTGGCGTTACGAACCAGTCATAGTCAGTCTTTGCATTTAGGTCTCTTATACCAGATGATAATTTAATATTAAAATTACTCTGATTACCATTAAACTCAAAGTTGTAATCATTGTAAACTATGGTTGTATTGGCAAATAACTTTTTATTGAAAACGTGGTTCCAACGTAAGGTAGCAGTAGCATTACCCCAAGGAATTGATGTGCTAAAAGAACGTTCTGCATTTTTAAAATCAAACTTATCTCTACCAAAATATCCACTTAAATATAAATGATCTTTATCGCCAATTTTGTAATTTACTTTAGCATTCAAATCGTAGAAATAATAACCACTTCCATAAAAACTATTGCTTTTGCTGATAAAAGGTTTCGTTAAAACATCAACATAAGTTCTACGTGCAGCCAATAAAAAAGAAGCTTTATTTTTTTTAATTGGTCCTTGAATTGAAAACCTACTTGCTATTAAACCAATACCAGCATCTACTTCTGTTTTATTCAAATTGCCTTCCTTCATAGCAATATCAACAACACTGCTTAGTCTACCACCATATTGTGCTGGCATTCCACCTTTTATTAAAGAAACATTCTTTATAGCATCTGCATTAATCACACTAAAAAAACCAAATAAATGTCCTGGATTAAATACAACTGCATCATCTAATAAAATCAAGTTTTGATCGGCATTACCACCTCTTACAAAAAAGCCACTATTGCCTTCTCCAGCATTTTTTACGCCAGGTAGTAATTGTAAAGTTTTTAATAAATCTACTTCACCTAAAAATGCAGGTAAGCTTTTGGCATTGGCTACATTAATATCAATCTTGCCCATTTGTGCAGCACGCACATTATTATCTTTCTTTCTTGTTGTAACTACTACATCTTGTAAAGTGGATTTATAAGGTGATAATAGAATAGTTATTTCTTTATTGCTTAATAAATCAACATAAATTTCTTTGGTATTGTACCCAACGCTGTTGCAAACAAAATTGTATTTGCCTTTGGTTAAAGTAATAGAAAAGAAACCATATTGATTAGATGTAACCCCTTTACCTTGTTCTTTAACAAATAAGGTTGCACCTATTAAAGTTTCACCACTAAGTGAATCTTTGATATATCCATTAAATGTAAATTTTTCCTGAGCTTGAGAGAATAACGCAGAACTTAAGAGAATAAAAATAAAAACAACTTTCCTCATTTACTTTCAATTTTTTGCAAAGTAATGTATTGAAAGTTTTAGGCAGTTTTATATTGTTATGAATTGAGTAAATTGTTTTTAAGTGGTTTAATTACGTTTCAATTAATGGGAGATGATTACAATACAAGAGTCCATTAGCTAATGGACTCTTGTATAAAAAATAAGTTATGAAGCAATACTAATTTTTCATATTCTCATATTGTAAAGGAATACCAAAATTACTGCTACGACATAAAGCAATTACATCTTGCAAATCATCTATTTTTTTAGCTGTAACACGAATGATATTATCCATAATAGCAGCCTGTACTTTTAAACCACTATCCTTAATGGCTTTCACTATTTTCTTGGCATCCTCCTGCTTTAAACCATTTCTTACAGCTACTTCTTGCTTTACCACTTTACCACTTGGATAAGCTTCTTTACTAAAGTCAAAAGCATTGCCATCAATACCTTGCTTGATGCCACGAGAGAGAATGACATCAGTTACTTGCTGTATTTTCATATCACTTTCTGCTTCTACTTTAATAATGAAATTCTTTTTATCTAATTCCATTTCAAAATGAGAACCACGAAAATCGAAACGATTTTGAATCTCTTTTTTTACAACATTAATAGCATTGTCTAATGTTTGTAAATCTACTTTGCTTGCTATGTCGAAAGATGCCATATTTATTTATTTAAGTTTGTGAATTTAGAGTTATTGCAAATGTAATATCCTAAATGAAAGTAATTAATCGATTTTCAAACTGTTTAAGTATTCTATAGATTTATAAGTTTGATAACTATTTATTAGGGTTAATCTTAAACTTCCATATTCATTAGGTGTATTATAACATTCACTTACGCCATCAAAATATTTTGCAGGTCTATATTTTATTAAGGCATCATCTAATTTTCTTGTTGTTTTTTTGTGTATTGTTTGTTCTTCATCAATAATACTTTTAATTGTTCCCTTTTTAAAATTAACTACCACAAGTTTATACTTTGTTCTGTTGTATAAAGTTCTATACCTTTCTTCAATTGAATTTTTTGTAATCCCTATTTTATAAAAACATTCTTTATCATTAAAAACAATTAGCCTATATAAAATTATCTCACTAAATAAATTCATTTGTCTATTAGCAAGATAACGATTTAAAATAATATTAGTTGAAGCACAATAAGGGCAACCTGTACCGTTTATTCGATGATATATGTTTGTTTTCCAAAAATGATTTTTATCATTTTTACAAATCCACCAAACTTTTTTATCACTCCTTTCTGCTGTTGTGTATGGATCTATTTCTTTATTCTTTTCCCAAAACCATTCTTCTAATAATTGAGGTTGCCTTGTGGCAAAACTATCCTCTTGATTTGTAAATCTTCCATAACAATACGGGCAGCCTGTTTTTTGACTTGTTCTTGTATTCAAACTTGATTGCCAGGAATGCTCTTTTTTACATTTCCACCAAACTTTTTTATTTGATTTAGTTCTTAAACTATAAGGATTTATGTCTACGTTTTTATTCCAATCCCATTCTATCATTAAATCACTAAAGTTATTGCCAAAGCTATTTTCATTTGTTGCAGTTCTGCCAACACAATATGGACATTTTGTGCTTTTAGCTTTACTTCTGTTGACGACTGATGCAAACCAACTATGACCTTGTTCACACTTCCACCATACTTTTTGGTTTGTTCCAACTGGAATTTTCTTGGGGTCTATCTCTATATTTTTTTCATAATCCCATTGTTCTAATAAGTCTGGTTTTAATACAGCAAGTGAGTTGGTAGAATCCACTTTTAATCCTCTGCAATATGGGCAACCAGAACTATTCAGAGTTCTATCAACAATCATACTTTCATAAGAATGGTTACTAGGACATTTCCACCAAACTTTTACATTGCTGCCGTAAGTAAATTTGTTTATATCAATATTTTCATTTCTTTCAAAGTCCCATTCCTTTAATAATTCAGGGTACTTATCTATAAATTTTTTTGTTGTTTTTTTTCGAACTCTGCATTTACCACAACCACTATTATTTTTTGTTCTTCGATAAACTTCTGCTTGAAATTTATTCTTACATTTTTTGCATATCCAACTCACTTTTTTGTTAGAACCTTTTGACAAAATCTTAGGGTCAATGTTTGCATTATTCTCCCAGTCCCATTCTTCTAATAGATGTGGATGAGTGTTAACAAAAAATGAGTTTTTATTTTGACAATTTTTGCACGAGTTATTTAGTTTAATTCTAACATAAACTGGCTGCTTCCATTTGTGATCACAAATTTTACATTTCCAATTTGCATTGATATCACTACCTATTGTCAGTAAGTAGGGGTCTATGTTTTCATTATTATCCCAATCCCATTCTTCAATTAAGTGAGGGTATTTATTTGAAATTAACGTCTCTTCGTTTCTACATTTTAAACATTGTGAATTATGATTGACTCTATTACAAACTTTTTGTTCCCACTTATAACCACATTTATGGCATTTCCAACTTACAAGAAATTTACTGCTACCAATTGATATTTTATTAGGATTTCTACCTTGATTAAAATCATAATCCCAATCTTTTAACAAGTTGGGATTATATTCTTTTAGTAATGGTTTTTTAACTTGTGCCATAAGTCTGAACTTACAATTATTTCAACCTATCAACAATTGAAAGATGATGTTCCTTAGCTGTTTCTTTTGCTATTTCATAACCAGCATCAGCATGTCTTATCACACCCATTCCTGGATCATTTCTTAAAACTCTTGCAAGCCTTGCTGTTGCTGCATCTGTTCCATCAGCAACTATTACCATTCCACTATGTATGCTATAACCCATCCCTACTCCCCCACCATGATGTAAACTTACCCAACTTGCTCCACCTGCAGTATTTACAAGTGCATTTAAAATTGGCCAGTCTGCCACTGCATCACTGCCATCCATCATTGCTTCTGTTTCTCTATTTGGAGAAGCCACAGAACCTGTATCTAAATGATCTCTACCAATAACGATGGGTGCTTTTACTTTTCCTGTTCTTACTAATTCGTTAAATGCTTGTCCAGCTTTCTCTCTTTCACCCTGACCCAACCAGCAAATACGTGCAGGTAATCCTTGAA
>JAPLER010000252.1 GCA_026391115.1 Bacteroidota bacterium
TAAACATTACCATCTAAAACTGCATAAGGCAAGTTGTAAGCAAATGAAGTGATTGCAGCAGCAGTATAGCTTCCAATGCCTTTTAATGCAATAATATCATCGTAATTACTGGGGAATATTCCATTATATTTATCAGCAATAACCCTTGCTGTATATAATAAATTTTTGCACCTGCTATAATAACCTAGCCCCTCCCACAATTTAAATACTTGCTCATCATTTGCATTGGCTAAGTCAACAACAGTTGGATATGTTTTTATAAATTTATTATAATAATCCAACCCTTGTTCTACCCTTGTTTGTTGTAATATTATTTCGCTCAACCATATTCTATAGGCATCCTTCTCTCCTTTCCAGGGCATAGTTCTGGTATTTTCGGTAGTATGCCATTGCAGCAAGAGCGAAGAAAATTCCGCGTGTTTACTTGTTAATTTTAGTTGCATTATTCAATTTAATCTTTACTCAATCTAAACCAATCCACATCAACAAAACCACCAACTTTACTACCATAATCTGCACTGCAAAATAAACCTAGCTTGGCTCCTACCCATTTACCTGCTTTAGCTTTAAAAGGCAATCCTATATTAGTAAAATGTGCTCCATCTTCACTAAAACTAAACTGGCACATAGCATTGGGTGCTGTTACATTTACTTTACAATAAACTATGGCAGAAGTTAATAAGTGTTGCTCTATCATTTTCTCTTTACTATTCTTCAACATATCGGTACAAGTGTTTAATTGCAATACATAACCACAATCTTTTTTGGCAATAGATATATATGCATAATCTTCTCCATAAACTATCAATCCAGCTTTTTTACTATCGCATCCATTATTGCCACAATTAAAGTTTAGTTTAGTAGTGGCTGTAAAGTTGGGTGCAGGAAATTTTTGTAGTAATAAGTTGGGTGTGTTTGCAAAGTTTGCAGCATCTTTTGGTTGATTAATAGCAAACAATCTTAAGTAATTTTTGCCACGCATTAATGCACTCCATTGTGTTTGATAGTTGGCATTCCACTGCCATTGCAAGCCCAATGTATCTGTATTAAATTCATCAGTATCAAACACACAGGCTTTACTGTAGCTAATGCCCACATTGGGTTTTTTAAAAGTTATTACGGGTTCTCCTTTTCCATCTCCATCATTATCAACACCTATTACAGGCCAATTATTTTTCCATAGCATAGGTTGCAAATGCACCACACGCCCATAAGCATCTTTATCCTGAAAATGTATAAACCAATCTTCGCCAGTTTTAGTATCAACCCAAGCTCCCTGATGTGGCCCATTAATATTCGTTGTGCCTTTATCCATTACAATCTTTTCTTCGTAAGGACCATAAATATTTTTGCTACGCAATACCAATTGCCAACCAGTGCCCACACCACCTGCTGGTGCAAATATGTAATAGTAACCATTGCGTTTATACAACTTAGGTCCTTCAACAGTTTCGTGATTATCGTGTCCATCAAAAACGTGTTTACCATCATCGGTTACGGCAGTTGCATCGTTGTTCATTTTATATAAAGTCAATAAACTTTTAACCCCTGCCCTACTGCCTGCCCAAGCTGCAATTAAATATGCTTTACCATCTGTATCCCAATAAGGGCAAGGATCTATAATACCCTTACCAGCAAGCACAAGTTTAGGTGCACTCCAACTACCATAAATATTTTTTGTCTTAATCACATAAATGCCAAAGTCGGGGTCGGGATAAAAAATATAAAACTCGTTGTTGTGATAACGAATGGCAGGAGCCCAAACACCCTTGCCGTGTTGCGGTTTATTAAAAGTATCTATAGGTATTTGCTTATGCAAAGCATAACTAATTATTTGCCAGTTTACCAAATCTTTTGAATGTAAAATGGGCAAGCCTGGAGAGCTATTAAAACTAGAGGCTGTCATATAATAATCATTACCAACTCTTATAGCATCGGGGTCGCTGTAATCTGCGTGAATAATGGGGTTGGTGTAAGTACCATTGCCATTATCGGCACACCAAACTTGCGATACAAAAGGTTTTTGCTGTGCCATAAGCTGCAATGCAACAAATAAGAATAGAAACGTGCTGGTAATATTTTTCATTGTGTAAAGAAAATGGAAAAGCCTTAAACAAAACTTAACATTCATTTTCAA
>JAPLER010000200.1:0-1379 GCA_026391115.1 Bacteroidota bacterium
AACAAAAGACTGGTGATTATAGAATTTACTCAATAAAATAGCATATTTTAAAACACTTCATCTTTAATTATCACAATAAAAAATAAATAAAATGAAAATATTAATTGTATTAACATCACACAGTGCATTGGGAGATACTGGTGAAAAAACAGGTTTTTGGATAGAAGAATTTGCAACACCTTATTATGTGTTAGCAGATGCAGGAGCTACTATCAGTATTGCATCTCCCAAAGGTGGACAACCACCTGTAGATCCTAAAAGTGAAGTGCCTGATGCACAAACAGCTTCTACAAAAAGATTTTTTAAAGACATTGATTTGATTGATAAAGTAGCTTATTCTTTAAAACTAAGCGAAATCAACTTTAAAGATTATGATGCAGTATTTTATTCTGGTGGCCACGGCCCATTATGGGATTTAGCAACAGATAAAGACTCTATTAAATTGATAGAAGATTTTTACAATAACCAAAAACCGATTGCATTTGTATGCCACGCTCCTGCTGCATTAATTAACGTAAAAACACCAAACGGAGAACCTCTTGTAAAAGGAAAAAACCTTACCAGTTTTTCAAACACAGAAGAAGAAGCAGTTAAATTAACCAAAGTAGTTCCGTTTTTATTAGAAGATGAACTTGTTAAAAATGGAGCACATTATAGCAAGGGTAGTGATTGGTCATCTTATGTAAAACAAGATGGTTTATTAATTACTGGGCAAAATCCTGCGTCCTCTGAAGCTGTTGCTACACTACTTTTGAACACACTTAAAGCAAAAAAGTAAGAATGAAAGTCTTTATCATCATAGCTATTATACTTGTTGTCATATTCATTATATTCCAAATTTATACTACAATGTCTATCAACAAAACAGAAACGCAGGCATACAATGTAATCAAGGAGGAAGAAAGTTTTGAAGTTAGGTATTACCCTGCTGCAACAATGGCAATGATTTCATCTACTTCAACATCTTATCGAGATTTGGGAAGTTCGGGGTTTCGTAAATTAGCAAAATACATTTTTGGTGGAAATAGTGATAAGAAACAAATAGCAATGACATCACCAGTACATATGGATATTGGTGATAGCAATTCTACTATGGCATTTGTACTTCCATCAGCTTATAATCAAACTAATTTACCCAAACCCAACGATTCCAATATTGCTATTAAAACATCAGCACCAGAATACGTTGCAGCAATAAAATTTGGAGGTTTTGCAAATGATGCAAGTATTCGTAAACATAAAATGTTGCTTGAAGAAGCATTAAAAGCAAAAGGCATATCCTACTATGGCAACTTTAGGTTCTTAGGTTATAATCCTCCATTTCAATTTTTTGGTAGAAGAAATGAAGTGATTGTAGCACTTAACTGGAATTTGAAATA
>JAPLER010000200.1:1417-12581 GCA_026391115.1 Bacteroidota bacterium
AAATAGAGAATTAAATTAACAAAATAATTTTTTTTTATAATTAGGAACTAACAATTATATATCGAAACCCATTGATGAAAAACTATTATACAGCAAGATGATAAAGCATACTTAGTAATGGTTGACAAGAGATGATTTTTCAGTAGTTACGCTGTTTTTAAAAACAGTTAAGCTATGCACAATTTTTTATCATCGTTTTTACATTGCTATTATTGCATCTAATTTACATTTACAATGCAAGTAGATTACATTATTGTTGGTCAAGGTATATGTGGTAGTTTTATGAGCCACTACCTGCAACAACACAACTCCAAATTTGTAGTTCTTGATGAAGGCAAAACAACCACATCAAGCAAAGTAGCCAGTGGCGTTATTAATCCTATTACAGGCAGAAGACTTGTAAGAACCTGGATGATAGAAGAAGTGCTACCTTTTGCTGTCAATGCTTATCAACAATTAGAACAACAACTTCATTGCAGCTTTATCTCCCCAAAAAACATCATAGACGTTTTCACCACTCCACAAATGAAACTAGCATTTGACGAAAGATTACCACAAGAAACGGATTACTTATCTAATGCCATACCATCACAGAAATTTGAAAACGTGTTACACGATTTTTTTGGTAGTGGAATGATAAACAATTGCTGGCTGATAGATATCAATCTGATGCTTGCTCAACAACGTCAGCATCTGATTCAATCCAATAACTTATTAACAGAACTTTTTGATGCTACACAATTACAAGTAAGCAGTAATGCCGTGCAATACAAACATATTACTGCCAAAAAAATTATTTTTTGCGATGGCATTGGCAGCACACAAAACCAGTGGTTTAATATGCTGCCTTTTGTACCCAATAAAGGCGAGGCATTACTTGTGCAAATAGACCAATTGCCAAGAGATTATATGTATAAATGTGGCGTAACCATTGTGCCCTGGCAAAACAATTTATTTTGGGTAGGCAGCACATACGAATGGAAATTTGAAGATGACAAACCCACTGCACAGTTCAAAGAAAAAACAATACACACACTACAACAAATATTAAAAACCCCGTTTAAAGTAGTTGACCACTTATCTGCTGTGCGACCAGCCAATATTGAACGTCGCCCATTTGTGGGCTTACACCCTATACACCCTAGCATTGGTATTTTAAATGGTATGGGTACAAAGGGTTGTTCATTAGCACCATATTTTGCCAGTCAATTTGTAGAGCATTTACTATACAATGCACCCATTAACCCTTTGGTAGATATTAAACGTTTCGAAAAAATATTAAGCAGATAGTAATAAAGATTATTGAGGAGTTAACATTAGGTTAGCCCCAATAATCCTATACTTAATTGACAGTTACTTCTAATTATTATGTCATTTAAACAACAATGTTGTACTCTTCAATGTTGCTGAAGAACAACATCAGCAAACATAGAAGCAAAGAACAACAAGGAGAAATACCAGCTGCTATCGAATGTATGAATAATGCAACTATTGGTATGTATAGTATAACTTAACCCCAATATACTTTTTGAACCTTTGTAACCTAAACTCAACAAAATGAAAAAAGTATTAATTGCATTAGACTACAGCCCCACAGCACAAAAGGTTGCCGAGATTGGCTACTCGCTAGTAAAAGGTAGCCAAGCCGAAATAACTTTACTACACGTTATAGGCAATCCGCTGTATTATTCATCAAGCGTGTATGAACCTATAATGGGTTTTGGTGGCTATGTCAATACCGATTTTTTGGAACCCAGAATTACCGATGGATTAAGAAAAGCATCTTACGAGTTTTTAGATAAATCAAAGCATCACTTGGGCGATACCAACATTAAAACACTAGTAACCGATGGCGATACTGCCGAATCTATTATTGCTACTGCCAAAGAAATGAAAGCAGATTTGGTAATAGTGGGTTCTCATAGCCAACAATGGCTGGAGAAAATATTAATGGGCAGCGTTGCTGCAAAAGTGTTGCACGAAAATGCTTTTCCTATATTAATTATTCCAACAAAAAAATAAGTGGAATATAAAGACTACTATAAAGTTTTAGGTGTAGATAAAAAGGCATCGCAAGATGATATTAAAAAAGCATATCGTGCGTTGGCTATACAATACCATCCTGATAAAAACCCAGATAACAAAGCAGCAGAAGAAAAATTTAAACAAGCCAACGAAGCCAATGAGGTATTGGGCAATGTAGAGAAAAGAAAAAAGTATGATGAGCTTGGCGAGAACTGGCAACAGTTTGACCAAAGTGGTCATCAACAAAGAGGTCATCAAAACCAGTATCAAGGCTTTAATAGTGATGCTTTTGGCACTGGCGAACAAGCCGATTTCTCTGATTTTTTTGAACAGTTTTTTGCAGGAAGAAGTGGAGGCAAAACCAATACAAAAAATAGACGTGGTGGTGATTATGAAACAGCTATGGAAATCTCTTTGGAAGAAGCCTACAAAGGCACAGAACGTATTATACAATTAGAAACTGGCAAGCTTAGAATTACTACAAAACCTGGTGCTTATAACGAACAACGATTGTTGATTAAAGGCAAAGGTGCAAAGGGTAGTAATGCAGAAAATAGTGGTGATTTATTTGTGAGAATTACAATAAAAACGCATCCACAATTTACCAGAAAAGCCAATGATTTATATATTAACCAAAACATAGATTTATATACTGCTGTGTTGGGTGGAGAAATAATTGTTGATACACTATCGGGCAAACTTAAAATACAAATTGCTGCTGGCACACAAAATGGAAAGTCAATAAGGCTTAAACAAAAAGGAATGCCACTATATGAAAAGCCCAATTTTTACGGGGATTTATACATTCAATTGCAAGTTTTAATACCAGATAAATTGACAGATAAACAACGTGAATTATTTGAACAACTTAAATCATCCATTTAATTTTTTGTGATATGAAAACAGATACAATCAACTATTCTCTTGCAAGGCATTATCAATTTCCAGTGAATGAATTTGATGATGGTTTTTATAATCCCAAGCTGCAATATTCGCTGCGTCATTTGACCTTTATTTGCAATATACCCAATGAAACACTTGCCGAAGCTTTAAAGAAAGCATTGCAAATATGCTACCTAGCCAACATTAATAGCAAGCAACATTTTAAGCAAGTTTATTTGTTTAATGAAAACGATGGAACGTTATGTATAGATTGCTTTATGAGTAAAAATGGGTTTAACTTAATGCTTATGCAAATCTCATCTATCAACGAAAAATTAGCTATGTGGCTGTGGCATTTAACAGATTAGAAATGTGTGAATGATATAACATTTACAGTGCTTTGTATAAGATTTGAAAATAGGCAAATAGTCAACTTTACATTTCTTATTTAGCATCATTACAAAGCTGTTTTACCATCTATTTAAACACTTTTAATTAAAAAAATAAATAAGACACCAGAATGATAGCAGTTAAAAAACATGGCATTTTATTGGGCAAAACAAGTTTTGAATTTGAGAACGAAGGGGTTTTAAACCCTGCAACAATAAGAGAAGGAGATATTGTACACTTATTTTATAGGGCTGTTGCAAAAGGCAATCGTTCAACCATTGGATATTGTAAATTAAATGGACCACTTGACATTGAATTGCGATATGAAAATCCTGTTATAACACAAGAACACAACTACGAATCGCAAGGTGTTGAAGACCCAAGAATTGTAAAAATTGATTATCATTACTATCTTTCTTATACAGCTTATGATGGGGTTAATGCAATGGGTGCTGTAGCATTATCTAAAGATTTAGTTGAATGGCATAAACTAGGCATTATTGTGCCACAAATTACTTACAACGAGTTTATAGAACTTACCAGTAGTAACGAGCAATTTATCAAAAAATATGTCAAGTACAACTCCAATGCACATTTAACAAATGATGAAAAAGAGAATATGGTGTTGTGGGATAAAAACTTAATTTTTTTTCCACGTAGAATTAATGGTAAACTATGTTTTATACATAGAATAAGACCAGAAATACAGATAGTAGTTTCGATAGAAAACTTTAATGAACTTACAACCAGTTTCTGGAAAGATTATTTTCAACATTTAGATGAGTATGTCGTCTTGTCGCCCCAATATAGTCACGAGGCTAGTTATATTGGCGGTGGCTGCCCTCCTATTGAAACACAATATGGTTGGCTACTTATTTACCACGGTGTTTATGACGATAAAAATGGTCACGTTTACTCGGCATGTGCAGCATTGCTTGATTTAGAAAATCCACAAAAAGAAATTGCACGCCTACCCTACCCTTTATTTAAACCAGAAATGGAATGGGAAATAAAAGGTGAAGTCAATAACGTATGCTTTCCTACTGGTACAGCTTTATTTGACGACAACTTATACATATATTATGGAGCAGCAGATGAACAAATTGCAACAGCATCTGTAAGTTTATCTGAACTACTAAAAGAACTTCTATTAAACCTTAAAAACTAAATACTTTAAAAATGCTAACAGTAACATTAGAAGAAAATATAGAAGTTATGCCAAAGAGTTTTAAGGCAGAGTTTGAGTTGATGGATGAATTATATCATTCACTTAAAAAAAATCAGTTAACAGAAATCCTTTGTATTACTACATTCCCCCCACGAGAGTGTGGCATAGCAACTTACTCGCAAGACTTAGTAAAAGCATTAAACAGCAAGTTTAACAATTCATTTACACTTAAAATTTGTCCTATAGAATCTCATAGTAAAAACCATTACTATACCGATGAAATAACACATACCTTAAACACAGATATTCCAAGTTCATACATTAATCTGGCAGAGGAAATTAATACAAATGATAGTATTGGAATGGTATTAATACAACACGAGTTTGGCTTATTTGCAGAGAAAGAAAAAGATTTTGAAGCCTTGTTATTTGCTATTGAAAAACCTGTCATCATTGTATTTCACACAGTTTTGCCCAATCCAAGTGTAGCTTTAAAAAATCAGGTGCAACAAATAGTAGGCTTGGTTACATCTGTAATAGTAATGACACATTCTTCATTAATTACTTTACAAAACGATTATGATATTGATGCTACAAAGATTCATGTAATAGCACATGGTACACACTTGGTGCAACACTTAAGCAAAAAAGTACTAAAGAAAAAATATCATTTAACTGGGCGAACTATTTTATCAACTTTTGGTTTATTAAGTTCTGGCAAGAGCATTGAAACAACATTAAACGCATTGCCATTAGCCATAGAAAAAAATCCTAATATTCTATTTTTAATTATAGGTAAAACACATCCATCAGTAGTCAGTCAAGAGGGTGAAGCATATCGTGAGATGCTGGAAGATATTGTAGAAAAGTTGCACTTAAAACATCACGTTACATTCATTAACTATTTTTTACCTCTTGATACGTTGCTAGAATATTTGCAACTTACAGATGTGTATTTGTTTACTTCTAAAAATCCCAATCAAGCAGTAAGTGGAACATTTTCTTACGCTGTAAGTTGTGGTTGCCCCATTATTTCAACACCAAATCCTCAAACCAAAGAAGTATTGAAAAATGATGCAGGAATTATTTTTGATATAGATAACTCGAAACAACTATCTAATGCTATAATTAAGTTACTAGGCAGCGATGCTTTAAGAAAGAAAATAAGTTCAAATGGGTTGCATAGAATGGCTTCTACGGCTTGGGAAAATGCAGCCATTGCTCACGCTTTATTATTTAAACAAAATGCGTTAGGTAGTATTGCACTCAACTATACAATTCCAGATATCAATTTGCATCATATAAAAAAGATGACAACAGATTTTGGTATGATTCAATTTTCAAAAATCAATCATCCAGATATTGAAAGTGGCTACACACTTGATGATAATGCCAGAGCAATGGTAGCAATGTGCCAGCATTATAAACTTACCAAAGATGAATCTGATTTAAAATACATTGATATCTATCTCAACTTTATTAAATATTGTTTACAGCCCAATGGTTATTTTTTAAATTATGTTGATGAACAAAAAAATTATACAGAGCAAAACAATACAACCAATTTAGAAGACTCAAATGGAAGAGCTATTTGGGCTTTAGGTTATTTAATCTCGTTAAATTCATTATTGCCAAATGAGTTTCATAAAGAAGCTAAAAGTCTTATTAAAAATGCTGTAAAGAGTATTACAGCTATACATTCAACCAGGGCAATGGCTTTCATAATAAAAGGGTTATACTATGCGAATTCAAATATTACAAGCAAACAAGATATTGAACTGATTAAAGAATTTGCTGATAGATTGGTACAAATGTATTACCACGAGCAAGATGAAGAATGGCCTTGGTTTGAAAGTTATCTTACTTATGCCAATAGTATTGTGCCAGAAGCAATGCTTTGTGCTTGGCTTGCTACAGGAAAGACAGCTTATAAAGAAATTGCTAAAAAAACATTTGACTTTTTATTATCAAAAACATTTAATAACTCTAGAATAAAAGTAATATCAAACAAAACCTGGCTACATAAAGCTGCAACATTTGTTGAGCTAGAAGATGGTGGCGAACAACCCATTGATGTTGCCTATACAATAATGGCATTAAGCAAATTTTACAATGTATTTAAAGAGCCAACTTATCTTGATAAAATGGAATATTCTTTCAATTGGTTTTTAGGCAATAATCATTTGCATCAAATTATTTACAATCCTTGTACTGGTGGCTGTTACGATGGTTTAGAAGAGAATTATGTTAATCTAAATCAAGGTGCAGAATCAACTGTAAGTTATTTAATGGCAAGGCTAACCATCCAAGAAAATAATCAATCAAAAAGTAGTAACAAACAACTACATAGTGAACATCAATATTAAAACAAAATAAAAATGTCTATTCATCTTTTAGAAACAGTTCAACAAAATTTGGGTTATCCAGCTTTGCAAAAAATAGATCGCAATACACAACAAATGGTTGTAGATGCAAGTACTCCAAACGAAGATAAATTTAGTCAAGCAGCAATACCTGCTGTATTAATTAGTTTATACAAATATGCTCAATCAGACCTTGGTGCTAAAAATATTTTAAACCAAAAAGAAGCGTACAATTGGGTAAGCGAAATTTTTGGTGACAATAAAAATAAAGCCATAGAAGCAATAGCATCTTATTCAAAACAATCAGGAGAGAATCCAATAGAGAAGCTAAACGCAATAGCTAATGAGGCAATAAAAATTACCCATCAAACATTAACCAATGAATCTTCTATTGAAGCAGTAAAAGTGTTCTTTGATGATCAAAGAAATAATATTTTACTATATCTACCAGCTGCTTTAAACTTTGGAGAAATATTACATAATAACGCTTTAGATGACGCAACAAACAAGATGGAAGGTCCAATATCTAGTTTAATGCAAGGCATTGGTTCTATGTTTAGTAACCCAACATTAACTGATGATATAAAATCATCGTCATAATACAACTAAAACATTACAATTAAAATAAATGATTATGCACTACAATACTTACTACTGGGGTATGAACTCCATTTGGTGGATACTTTGGATACTATTATTGGTTTGGATTTTTGTACTACCTTATGATGTACCAGGTCAAAGAAAAAGAAAAGACTCCGCTCTTCAAGTGCTACGAAACCGCTTTGCTGCTGGAGAAATTACAGCCAAAGTATATGAGGATATGAAAGCCATTATTAAACAAGATTTGGTTAAATAATTTGCAATAAATGGGAATTATGTAACATAATGTAATCGTTGTGTAACATTTAATAGTCGTCTCTTTTGCAACTTTGCACTATATAAAAACATATACAAATACTCAAATGATTATTTCAAAAACAAATTACCTTATTAACAAATTATCGTTAGCTACATTGTTTGTTATTGTAGCTCTTCTATCTGCATCTTGCAATAGAAAATTTGCTTTTCAAACTTCGGCAATTGTACCTGCAGCAAAGGGCTATACCAAGGTTACAAAAGATAACAACAACAATTATGTAATTAAAATTGAAATTACAGATTTGGCAGATGTACAAAGACTTCAACCTCCTAAAAAAACCTATGTTGTTTGGATGGTTACCAATGAAACTATCACAAAAAATATTGGGCAAATAAAAAGTTCGTCAAGTATTTCATCTAGCAGAATGAAAGCAAGTTTTGAAACAGTTTCAACACTTAAACCAACAAAGGTTTTTATTACTGCTGAAGATGATGGCAGTACACAATCTTACAGCAATCAAATTGTTCTAGTAACAAAATCATTTTAATAAATTATAAAACACATCAGCAATGAACAATCTTCTTTATCTAGTTGCAGTAATATTGGTTATTCTTTGGGTTATAGGCTTTTTTGCTTATAGTGCAGGAGCAGTAATACACATATTACTTATACTAGCTGTTATAGCTATTCTTTTAAGAATTATTCGAGGAAATAAAATTATTTAAACAAAAAAAACAAATATGAAATCAGGAAAATTGGTATTAGGAATTTTAGCAGGCGTATCAGCTGGAGCTATTTTAGGAATTTTATTTGCACCAGCCAAAGGCTGCGATACACGCAAAAAAATTTTAAATAAAAAAGATGATTATGCAGATGCCATCAAAGACAAGTACGATGAATTGGTAGATGCTATTGCAAAAAAATATGAAGCCATAGAAAAAGGTGCTGAAGATTTAGTTGAAAAGGGTAAATCAAAACTTCAAGAGGTGAAACACGAATTCTCATAGTCAATTTCGCACCCACCAAATCAATAGTTCAAAAATTTAACATGAGCCATACAGAAACAAAGCCATTTGAAACACTTGTTGAAAAAGCTACTAGTTATTGCGAAACAACGCTAGAACTATTTAAGCTAAATGCAATTGACAAAACATCAAGTATACTATCGTCCCTAGTAGTGTATGTATTTATTTTGGTTATTGGTTTTTTTCTTTTACTAAGTATAAATATTGGTATAAGTTTATGGCTTGGCGAAATGTTGGGTAAATCCTATTATGGTTTTTTTGCAATGGCTGGTATTAACATTATAGTTATTTCTATTATTTATGCCTGTAGAAAACAATGCATCAAGCAACCTATTCGTAGTAATATTATCAGGCAAATGCTTTATAAAAAAAATGTATGAAAAGCACAAAAGAAATAGATGAATTATCAAATAAAATTACTTTTCTAAAACAGCAACAGCAAACTGATTTATTGCTTTTAAAAGAAGAGTTTCATAAAACTTACGAAAGTTTAAAACCAATCAATATAATCAAAAGTACTTTTAAAGAAGTAGTTGCCTCACCTAACATAAAAACAACTCTTTTAAAAAATGTGATTGGCCTAGCAACAGGATATTTATCAAAAAGAATACTCGTAGGCTCATCACACAATTTTATCAAAAAATCTCTAGGCACAGTATTGGAATTTGTAGTAGCAAAAGTTGTTGCAAATCGTGTTGATACAATAGTAAAATAGTTAAAACACTAGAGATTAAATCACCTATTAAACAAAAAAATGAAAAAAATTATCATATCAAGTATGCTTTCAGTAATTGCAATACTATGTTATTCTCAAACCTCTTTACCTAAAGGTAAATCACAACTTAATCTTGGTGTAGGATTTTCAGAATGGGGCGTTCCTGTTTACATTGGTTTCGATCATAGTGTTAGTAATGATATTACGCTTGGTCTTGAACTATCTTATCGTGGTTATCGAGAGAACTATAATAATAATAACTACAACCATAATATTACTGGCTTTTCTGGCAATGCCAATTATCACTTCAACAGAGTAATGAATATTCCTAGCAACTTTGATTTTTATGCAGGCTTAAATCTTGGGTTTTATGTATGGTCATCACCTAATAATTATTATGGTTCGCACAGTTCAGGCGTTGGTCTTGCAGCTCAAATTGGTGGTAGATATTACTTCTCTAAAAATGCAGGCTTAAACCTTGAATTTGGTGGTGGTAATGCTTTTTCTGGTGGAAAGTTTGGAGTAACATTTAAGTTATAAAGGGCTTAGTATTATCTACATAAATAATATCAGAAAGCAAGAGAGGTCAACATTAATGTTGACCTCTCTTGCTAATTTAGTGGAGAATAGCGGTCTCGAACCGCTGACCTCTTGCATGCCATGCAAACGCTCTACCAACTGAGCTAATTCCCCAATACTACTTTGCAAATATATTTGCAAGAAGTTTTTAAAATTATTTTTACTAAGAAATATTTTAAACTAATTCATTTAATAATAGTCTTGGTATTAATTTCGTTTAAACAACTAAAAAATAAAAAAATGAAAAAGATTACAAACCTATTTACCATTTGTGCTTGCTGCTTGTCATTATTTGCTGTAAGTTGTAAAAAATCTAGCTCTGATAACAGTACAACTACAGAAGATGTTGCAGAAGCAAAAGTTCACTCGGACGATGCTGTAAATTTTGATGGTGAGTCTGATGCTGTTGATGATGATGTTGATAATACAGTTGCATCTAGTGCAAAATTTTGTGGTGCATTTATCTTTAACAATGGCATCAATCATATTCCATTTGATGTAGATACTACCAATGCTGGTAATAGTACTTCAAGAATTATTTTAACATTTAATGGTAACATAGCATCAGGACAGTGCAGAAAAAGAACAGGTACTATTACCATAGATTTATTAAATGCTCCAAAATGGGTAGAAACAAATGCTGTATTGCGTTACACGTTCACTAATTTTAAAGTACAAGATGTATGCAAAGGCAAATCTATTACCCTTAATGGTGAAAGATATGTAACCAATGTTAGTGGTGGAAATTTGGTAAGGTTAAAACTTGGCGGGATAAATAGTTTAGTACATAAAATAAGAAATGGAGCAAATGGTTTATCTGTAACATTTACGGATAGCAGTGGTAGTAAAACTGCTGTGTGGAACGCAGCAAGAAGAACAGAAATTAAATTTGACAGTGCAAGCAATGGTTTTTATTTTACAGTAAATGGCGATAGTACTCTAGGCGGTGTTGCAAATACTGCATCTTGGGGCAATACACGCAATAACAAAGCATATACAACTGTAATAAACAATGCAATAAAATCTAATACAGTTTGTAAATTATGGAGACCTACAGCAGGATTAACTACACACACTGTGGGTAATTTTTCTTTTACAACATTATTTGGTTTAGATGCTAATGGCAGTGCAGTTACAAGTGGTTGTGCTACACATTAT
>JAPLER010000019.1 GCA_026391115.1 Bacteroidota bacterium
CTCCGAGTAAAGATGATACAACAAACAGTGACATACTAGTCAACCACAAATCCATACCAGTTTTACTACCAGGAGAAGCATCACCTAAAGCACTCAATGGAGGATAAGCAGTCCAACCACCGCTAAAAGGTCCATTTTCTACAAAAATAGAAGTCATCATCAATATACTAGCCCCAAAGAAAAACCAGTAACTCAACATATTCATAAATGGAGATGCCATATCCCTAGCTCCAATTTGTAGAGGAATTAAGAAGTTAGCAAAAGTTCCACTTAAACCAGCAGTCAATACAAAGAACACCAATACGGTTCCATGAGTTGTAACCAAAGCATAATATGCCTGTGGTGTAATATGTCCTTTTTCAGCCCACCACTTGCCTAATAAATCTTCCAACCAAGGATAATTTTCACCAGGATAACCTAATTGCAAACGAAATAACACACTCATTAAACCACCAACAACTGCCCAAACCATTCCTGTTATCAAGAATTGTTTTGCAATCATTTTATGATCCATACTAAAAACGTATTTACTAATAAACGTTTCGTGATGGTGATGTTCGTGATGTGCATCGTGAGCCTCGTGGCTATGATTGTGTACATCGTGATTATGTAATACTGCTTCGTTACTCATATCTAAATACGTTATGCTCTTAAATTCTAAATGTTAAATTGAATATTTCAATTATAAAACTACTTAACCGCAGCAATTGCTTTGGTAGTATCTGCTTTTGGTGCTTCTGCTGATGCAAATACACTCGCATATTTTGGTTTTTGTTTTGCAATCCAAGCATCATACTCAGCTTGTTCTACAACTTCAATCACCCCTCTCATACTGTAATGTCCATTTCCACACATTTGGTCGCAACTTATTTCATATACAAAATTAGGGTTCTTTGTAAGTTCTTTCATTTTAGCAGTCGTTACAACAGGCTTAAACCACATAGTTGTTGGTGTTCCTGGCACAGCATCCATTTTCATCCTAAAATGACTTAGGCCTACATCATGTATTACATCTCTAGAACCAATAATTAACTTTACTGGTTTATTTACTACACAATACATTGTTTGTTCCATTACCAAGTCATCATGTCCTGCTTTATCGTCCTTAAAATCTTGAGGTTCACCATTAACGCGTGTTACAGTAGTATCTTTCCAAATTAAACCTAAGCTATTATCTGCATTATCAATTAATCGATAATATTTTTTTCCAAATTTACCATCTGCCCCTGGACTTACCAGTTACTTCTATTTGCATAGCATCACTTGGAGCCTCGCTAGTAAAGTAATTCCAGTTTTTTAAACCAAATACTACTAAAATTAATAAGGTTATTGCAGGTATTGAAGTCCACACAAACTCCAATTTATTACTATGTAAAAAATATTCAACTTTTCTACCTTCTTTTTCTTGATACTTGAAGGCAAACCAAAACAATAATATTTGAGTAAGAATAAAAACAATACCTGTAATTACTAATGTTGTAATCAACATACTGTCCACTTTCTGTCCTTGCTCACTTGCAGATGGAAAAGCATTTAATGTTTTTGGTGCATATACTTTGTTACAGTACCATACGCCAAATAAACCTACAATCATAAAGGCTAACATCATAAAGCCATTTACTTTATTCGTTTGTTTACGAGTTTCATTTTCACCTTTCAAAACACCTACATATTCAGCTGCTTTGGATATTTGAAATATAACCAAGAATATTAATGCTATTACTGCTAATATTAAAAACATTTGCATAATCTTATCCTATTTTTTTACACCAAAAGCCAAAGCGTTTAATGCAAAGATTTATTTTTATTTACTTACAATTATTTATAAAACTACTTAACCGTAATTAAGTATGGTGTATAATACTTTCTTTTAAGAATGGATGATGTTTTGGAACTAAAGGTTTGCTAGCTAAAGCTCGGCTTACTCCAAATATCATTACTCCTAAAAAGAAACTCAATACTCCAAAATCTAACCAACTTAACGTAACGTGATCTTTACTTATACTTCCCATTACCTGTTGATAATAATCTATCCAATGACCGAAAATAATTAATACAGCCATAAAAGTTACCAACGTATAACTACGTTTTGAAGCTCTCTTCATTAATATAATTAATGGACAAATAAAGTTAATAATTAAGTTAAGGAAGAATATTCCTTTATATGATCCTTGAACTCTATGTTTAAAATATATCGTTTCTTCTGGTTGATTTGAATACCAAATTAACATATACTGGCTAAACCATAAATATGTCCAAAATACAGAAAAGGCAAACATAAATTTAGCTACGTCATGCAAGTGTTCATTGTTTGCATATTCCATATAGCCTTTGTTCTTTAAGTATATTAACCAAAGAGCCACTAAACTCATTCCACTTACAAACGTACTAGCAAAGTTATACCAGCTATACATTGTACTATACCAATGAGCGTCTAGGCTCATCATCCAAAGCCAAGGCACTGTTGAACCAACTGTTAAACCAAACCAAACTAGGAACATTGCTGCTCGTTTGGTATTTTCTTTAATAAAAGCAGCAGCAGACATTCCACCTAAAGAAGCTTCATCTGCCATTGCACTTAGCTTTCTCATTCTCCAACCTAATAAACTCCACAAACCCACTGCAAGAATGCTCCAAATAGTAAAGAACTTAATATTTAAAAAACCAGATTTTCCCTTTAATATTGGGTCAGCAGCAACTGCTGCATCATCTGTCCAATGATAAATATGATGATTATGAGAAAATACAACATACAATAAAACTGCTAATGTAATGCTACCAAAAATAGGAACCATTACAGAAATAGCTTCTGGTATTCTACGAAAAGCAGCAGGCCAACCAGCCCAAGCCATTGTTGTTGCACATATAAAGAACATACTTGCATTACAAACCAATGTCCAAAAAATGGTGTTGTACATTATAGTTCCAATGAAGATTGCTTTTTCATGCTCATCTCCCATTCCTTTTGTAACGAACCCAATAATAAGACTTAATACGCCAATGCCTATTAAAGCAAAAGCCCAAGTTTTCATTTTACTAGGAATTTCAAATTGTTCTTTTATTGATGCCATCTTTTAGTCAATTATAAATTTTGAATGTTGAATTTTGAATGAATCATCCTCAATTCATCTTCTATATTTTAATCAGAATAATTATTCTAATCTGTGATTATTTCTTAGCTGTTGCTTCTGCTGCTGGAGCTGCATTTGCTTTAGCTGCTTTTTGTTTATGTTTTATGAAAGCTATAATTTCCCAACGTTGTCTTCTTGTAAGTTGAGATGCATAGCTCCCCATTTGTCCTTTACCATAAGCAACACTATAAAACATTTGTCCTTCTGGCATTGCTTCATATTTTGCATCACCAACCAATGTTGCTGGTTTTGCTGCATAAGGTCCTTCACCACCTTTGTACAATGGGCCATTTCCATCTAATGCTTTACCATGACAGATACCACAATTAATTAAATATAACCTTTCTGACTCAACCAACTGAGCTCCAGTCATTGTATCAACAGGGCTTTTCACATCCTTCGATTTTGTATAATTTGTAGTATCGCCAGCTATATCTTTTGTTAAAGAAAATGGCATTTCTTCTCCACGAGCAATACTGCCTGAAACTGGTAAATTATTGTAAAATATTTTTTGGCCACGTTCTGCTTCGTTTGTTGTAAACACAGCTGAATCTCTATAAGCGTAGGTTTCGTAGGCTCTACTGTAAGCCATATCTGGCATATATACATTATGAGGATTACGATTACCATTATCGCTACAACTTGTAATGGCTATTGCCACAAACAAACTTGATATGTAAAATAATTTCTTCATCTTAAAAAATAAAAAGTTAAAGCCAAACATTGAAAATTTTAACTAAGCAACTGATACTTTACCACTAAATGGTAATTCTTCCTTATCGTATCTTCCTATCCACCATCCATCTTCTGCAACCTCAGTTTTTATTTCAATTGCACCACAACCTTGTAAAAAAGCCTCAGCTTCTGTTGTGTTGGTTTTATCGTTACACTCAATTACCATAACAAATAAATCGTCTGTAGCTCTTGGATGAAAATGATGTTTTTTTACAAAGGGAGCCAATTGACATAAATAACAAAACGTTAAAACCATACCTACTGCTGCAAATAATACAGTTAACTCAAACATAATTGGAATCCATGCTGGTAAAGCAAAATGAGGTTTACCACCAATATCTAAAGGCCAATCTTTTGTAAAAATCCAGCTAATACAACTTATTGCCGTTGTAGTTCCTGTAATTCCATAAATGAAACCAGCAGTATGTAAGCTAGTTTCTCTCATTCCTAAAGCATGGTCCAAACCATGAACAGCAAATGGCGTATAAACATCTTGGATTTTATATCCAGCTGTGCGTACTTTTTTTACTGCAGGAAACAATGTATCCTCAGTATCAAAACATCCAACAACAAATTTCTTTTTTGCCATAGTTTTATTAGCTAAAAGTCAAAAGTTAAAAACATTCAACACTTGACATTAAACATTTAATAATTTTAGTGTGCATATTGATGAGCAAAATCATCTGCTTCTTTACTTTCAATAGCACTCATATCGTCCTTATAACTTTCTCCAGATATTTTCAATACATACTTGATTTCTGCAACAGCAATTACAGGCATATATTTAGCAAATAAGAAGAAGCAAGTAAAGAACAATCCAAATGAACCTAAATAGAACCCAATTTCCCAAGTTGATGGACTATAGTAAACAGACCAACTTGATGGAAGATAATCTCTATAAATTGACGTAACAATAATTACAAAACGTTCGAACCACATACCTACATTTACAAGTACACTCATAAAGAAAGTAACAAATAAATTTCTTCGCATTTTTCTGCTCCAGAATATTTGTGGACTTATTACGTTACAAGCCATCATTCCCCAATAACTCCATCCATAAGGACTAAATAAATTGGCACGACTGTACCAGAATGTATAACCTTCATATTTGCTTTGGCTATACCAACCCATAAACAACTCTGTTAAGTAAGCAATACCTACAATAGAACCTGTTAATACAATTACTTTATTCATTGCCTCAATGTGTCCCATAGTAATATAATCTTCCATACCAAATACTTTTCTTACGATTACCATCAATGATTGCACCATTGCAAAGCCACTGAATACAGCACCTGCAACGAAGTATGGGGGAAAGATTGTTGTATGCCAACCAGGAATTACCGATGTTGCGAAGTCAAAAGATACAATAGTATGCACAGACAATACTAGTGGTGTAGATAAACCTGCCAATACTAGAGACAAACTCTCGTGACGTTGCCAGTGTTTTGTACTACCTGTCCAACCAAAAGAACTGATACCATATAAATGCTTACGTAATTTTGTTTTTGCTCTATCACGTACTGTTGCTAAATCTGGAATTAAACCACTATACCAAAACAATAACGATACGGTAAAATAAGTTGAAATTGCAAATACGTCCCAAAGTAGTGGAGAGTTAAAGTTAACCCATAATGGACCACGGCTATTTGGATAAGGCATTACAAAGAAAGCCATCCATACACGACCCATATGCCAAATTGGAAACTGACCAGCACACATTACAGCAAAGATTGTCATTGCTTCTGCAGCACGATTTACACCAGTTCTCCAACCTTGTCTAAATAACAATAAGATTGCAGAAATCAATGTTCCAGCGTGACCAATACCCACCCACCAAACGAAATTGGTGATATCCCAACCCCATCCAATTGTTTTATTCAAATTCCACTGACCAATACCATAAGTTACCTCACGATAAATTGAATATACACCGAACATTAATAATGCTACAGCAATGTAAAATCCAACATACCAAAGTTTACTTGGTTTTGCTTCAATAGGGCGAATGATGTCTTCAGTAACTTGATGATAAGTCTTGTTACCGTAAACCAATGGTTCTCTTAACTGTGATTCGTATTTTAAACTCATATTAGCCTTAATATCTACCCTCAATCTTTTTACAGATTTTGGAATTTATAAATTTATTTTTTCTTGCAATACTGCGTGAAAATTATGCTTTATGTTCAACTTTATCTTCTTCTATATTTCTCACTTTAGCCATATAACTTACATTTGGCATAACGTGTAATTGCTCCAAGCTATAGAACAATCTATTTGCATTTTCTTCTCTATGCATTGTAATGGCACTATGTTTATCATTTACATTACCAAATACAATAGCCTCTGTTGGACAAGATTGTTGACAAGCTGTTTTTAAATCCCAACTTTTTCCTTCGCCGCCAGTTTCTAATGGACGACTTGCTTTCTTAGCTTTCAATTTTCCTTCTTGCAAACGTTGAACACAGAAACTACATTTTTCAATTACACCTCTACTTCTTACTGTAACATCAGGATTTAACACCATTCTAGTTAAATCCTCGTTCATATACATTACAGCATCATTCATTTCGTCTTGATTATTAGCAAAGCTATCGCTGCCAGTATAATCACTCCAATTAAAACGACGAACTTTATAAGGACAGTTATTAGCACAATATCTTGTACCAATACATCTGTTATAAGTCATTTGGTTCAATCCTTCTGTGCTATGGTTTGTTGCTGCTACAGGGCAAACATTTTCGCAAGGAGCATTATCGCAATGTTGACACATTAATGGCTGAAAAACAACACTTGGATTGTCCATATCATCACCGCTGTAGTATCTATCAATTCTCATCCAGTGCATATCGTGGAAACGCAATACTTCTGCTTTTCCTACAACTGGAACATTATTTTCTGTATGACAAGCCACAACACAAGCACCACAACCATTACAAGCATTTAAATCAATACTCATTCCCCATTTAACTCCTGGTTTGTCTAATGGTTTGTAAATGCTACCATCTTCTCTAAATTTCTCTAATCCACCGTAAGCAGCTAGTTCTTTTTCTCTTTCTTCTAATACTTCTTTAGGATTATGTTTTAACTCTGCAAGAGTTAATTCTTTCATCACCTCAGTTCTTTTTCCTTGTGGTGTATCGTAAATGTTATGTGTTTGAGTAAGAGCAATTGGATATAGTTCTGATGTAAGATTTAATTTAACATCACTTGCCACAAAACTTACATTGCCATTATTTAGACTTGTAAATTGATAAGCGTTTATACCAACAGGCGTTTCCTTATTATCGTTAGCAGTTTTACCAATTTTACTATTTCTTCCATAACCAACAGCAATACCAACTGTATTTGGATGCGTTCCTGGAATAATTAATGCAGGAAGTGTAACTTTTTTTCCACCAACAATTATTTCTACAACTTTCTTTTTAGGTTGTACTTCATAATCATCAGCTTGTTTTGTGTGTTCTTTATCAAATAAATCAATACCCAATAAAGTTTTTGCCATTGATGGAGATACTACTAAATAGTTATCCCAAGTTGCACGTGTTACAGGATCAGGCATTTCCATTAACCAAGGATTCATTGTTCCTTCGCCAGCACCAATTGCTACTTTTTGATAAGCAACTAATTCAATTCCTTTACCAATAGGCATTGAGGCTAAAGCAGATTTTGCAGTTTCAACACTAGCACTATTAAAAGGAACTTTTCCTATGGTAAGAGTAACATTGCTTACACCATTTTCTTCTTTTACAGCTACTTTCTCAGCAATTAAACTTGTAAATAGTCCATCCTGTAAAACATTATCCCATTTATCGAGAGTCCCTAATTTAGTAGCCCAAAATGTTTTTAAAGTAGCATTATAGTCAACTGCACTTCCACTCCATTTTAACAAACTATCTTGCCATTGACGTGTTTTAAACAATGGATTAATAGTTGGCTGAATAAATGAATACTGACCAGTAACAATTTCAACATCTCCCCAACTTTCTAAATAGTGATGAGATGGAATTTGATATTTACAAAGTAGTGAAGTTTCATCTTGACGTGCATTGAAACTTACAGTTGTACCAATGGTTTTAAACCAATTAGTAATTTTTGCACTATCAGCCCAAGTGTATACTGGGTTTGAGTTTAATACAATTAATGTATCAACTTTTGTATCTAATAAAGCAGCAAATTCTGCATCTATACCAGCACGAGAATTGTTTGCTGTATTGTAATCAATAGTTTTTCCATTTGCACCAAGTGCTTCGTTAATAGCATTTACAACAATCTGAAGATTTGTATCATTACTTCCACAAACTACCAAAGCCTGTCCATTAGCAGCTTTTAAAGCTTTTGCAGCTTTTTCAATTCCAGTAGCTAATTTTTTATCACTAACGTTTACAGCAGCACCATTTATTGCATTCAATAGTCCTAAAACTACAACTCCTGTTTCGCTTGGTCTATGTAAAAATCTTTCATCAGCATTTGAGCCAGTTAAACTTGCCACAGTTTCAAAAGCAATATGGCGGCTCATTTCAAGATTTTTAGGATTTAATTTTTTGCCTTTTGCATAAGCCTTAGCATATTCAATTGGGCTAATCCAAGTTCCTAAAAAATCTGCTCCAATACTTACAATGGCTTTAGCAGCATCAAATTTGTAAGAAGGAATTATTTGTTTGCCATAACAAATTTTATTTGCATTCAAAATACCACTATAAGAAATAGCATCGTATTGAACGTGTTTAAAATTTGGGTTTTTGGCTTTTATTTGATTAATAATTTCTAGAGAAGAAGGCGAATTAATTGTTGAAGAAAGTAATACAACATTTCCGCCTAATACATTTGCTAATTCTTTATCTATGGCTTCAAATGTTGCTTCTTTACCACCAATAGTTGGGAATTTTAATCTTGCTCCATCATATAAATCTAAAACACTTGCTTGTACTCTTGCACTTGTTCCACCACCAGTTAATGGACTTAATTCATTTCCTTCAATTTTAATAGGACGACCATCTCTAACTTTTGCCACAACACTCACCGCATCCCCATCATTTACATAAGTTGTAGCATAATAATCTGCAACGCCAGGAACAATATCTTCTGGACGATTAGCAAATGGAATTGATTTTTTTACAGGCACTTCACAACTTGCAGCAATTGCAGCAGCAGCAGTTGTAAATCCTAAATATTTTAAGAAGTCACGACGAGGCGTTTGGGCATCAAGTAACTTACCATCCATTTCAAATGGAAGATCTTCTTTAAATTCATCTTGCAAAGACTTTTGATAAGCCTCTGTGTTGTTATATTCTCCGAAACTTTGCCAGTGTTTAGACATAATCTATTTGATAATTTATAAATTGAGCCAATTCTAAAGTTCTATTTGGAACTGGTTAATTTGATAACTTAATTATTAGTAGTGACATTTTTGACACTCTGTTCCACCAATTTTTTCTACCGTAATGTTTGCATCGTTAATGAACTTAGAAGTATCAATTTTAACATCTTTTTCTCTTACACCACTCTTAATTTGTTTTTCTTTTTCTATGTTCATTTTTGCGTGAATATCATTGTGATATTTTTCATACAAGCTATAAAAACCATTTTCTTTAAACTGTACTTTGGTTTCTCTGTGACAGTTAATACACCAACCCATACTTAAATCAGAGAATTGCTTAACCTCATCCATTTTTGTAATTTCACCATGACAAGTTTGACATTGCTGCTTGCCAGCAACTATGTGTTGACTATGGTTAAAGTAAACATGGTCTGGCAAATTATGAATTTTTGTCCAAGGTATAGGTTGTGCTTTTGTAGCATCAAATGGCTGACCTGGTGTATAATTTGCGTATTTATATAATTTCTTAATTTCCTCTGTACCATTTACTTCTTCTCCTTCTTCATTATACAATTTAGCAGTTCCTTTATACTCACTAATTGTCATATGGCAATTCATACAAACATTTACACTAGGAATATTGGCGTGTTTTCCATCTTGTGCACCACCATGACAATATAAACAATTGATTTGATTAACTCCAGCGTGTAC
>JAPLER010000266.1 GCA_026391115.1 Bacteroidota bacterium
ATACCCATATTTTTATCTAAATATTTTACGTTACTTCCATGGTGGACTCTATGATGTGAAGGCGTTACTAAAATATATTCTAACCATCCCATTTTCTTAATCAATTCTGTGTGTACCAATATGCCCCAAATTTGGGTAGCACTATATGCCAATGCAATGTCTTGAACTTTAAAACCTAACAATGCCAAAGGAATGAAATAAACAAAACGATACAATGGCTGAAAAACAGAAGACCTAAAACCAACGGTAAAATGCATTTTTCGAGAGCTGTGATGGGTAATATGTGTTGCCCAGAAAAATCGTATTTCATGATCAAATCTATGCAGCCAATAATACAAAAAGTCTTCGACAATGACTAGTGTAAACCAATAGATATATGCATTCGAAATGCTATATATTTTATGATTAAAAAAATAAACCAGTACAGCCATATAAATTATTCTAAAAGCCAAATCAATTCCGCCATTTAAGAGCATTAAATAAATATTGGCAAGTGTATCTTTTAGTGTGTATGCTTTGCGATGTTGGAAATGTGAAAGCAATATTTCAGCACCAATAATTACAATGTATAATGGTGTGGAAAAGAGGATTAAAGCTTGCTCTGCAATTTGGTGCATATAAAAAATTTGTGCAAATAAAAAGTAAAGCAAAAGATTAATCTTTACTTTGTTTTATGGCAAATGTAAACTTAGATGATTGGCAAAAGCAAAGTAGTGACAATCAAAAAAAATACAAACATTTTTTAAAGGTTGCAGATAAAAATAAGGTACTAAAACTACTGCCAAAGCTGCACGATGAAGCTTTCGAAAAAGTTGATTGCTTAACCTGTGCTGCTTGCTGCAAAAACTATTCTCCTCGTTTTAAAACTACAGATATTAAGAGAATAAGCAAGCATTTAAAAATGAAGGAAAGCGTTTTTATTGAAACCTATTTAAAACTTGATGAAGATGGAGATTATGTAACACAATCTCATCCTTGTCCATTTTTAGGAGCAAATAACTTTTGCAATATTTATGAAGAAAGACCCAGCGATTGTAAACGTTTTCCTTATACAGATGAAGATGTGATTTTAAAAAGACCAACTATTACGCTAAAAAATTCCACATTTTGCCCAGCAGTATTTTTTGTGTTAGAAAAACTACAGTAAAAATTGTTAATTCAGCTTTGCTGGAACAATTAAGTTAAAGGCAGGAATAATTACTTTAAATTGCTCTAGTGTATTCAAGTTTTGCATTAAATAGTAGCCAGACATTTTACCAATTTCTGTTTTTAAATTACAGCCACTTACATAGGTAAAAAAATCATCAGGTTTAATAATAGGTTGTACGCCTACAACACCTTCTCCATCTACGTCTCTTTGTTCTAAAATGCTATCTGCAATTGTCCAATGACGATGCATTAGTTGTAAGGGGGGTAAAACAAAGCGATTAAATTAATGAATATATAAAAAGTGCGAAAAATGCACAGCCAGCGTGGGTTTTAGGCGAAAATGACACTTTTTATATATAAAACGAAGCGTTAATTATAGATAAATTATTGACTAACTTTTTTAAGCTTTTCCTCCATTAAAGTAAACTTGCCCTCCAAATCTATTAGCCTATTGTACATTTCTGCTGGTGGTCGCATTTGACGACTTAAAAAGCCAGTAGCATACCAAACTTCCAAAATATCATCAGGAGAAACTACAAGCGTTGGGTATTGGTCTCTTTCCTTGTAATTATCACTTTTTAAAATTAATTTGCCATCTGTTTTAATACGATTTAAAACCCTTTTAACCACTACACCATCATTCTTTGTTACAACAATATGAACTCTGTCATCCCTTAGTGCTGCAAGGCTTTCAACGAATGAGCCAATAATGACATCCCCACTGTGTAAGGTTGGATACATACTCAATCCATCTGCCTCAAATAGCCTGAAAGTGCCATTATTGAGACCAGGGAGACGATATGCTGGCAATTGGCTAATAAACTCGCTGTCGCCATAGCCGTTTAGATAACCTGCACGAGCTTTTACAGGCACAAAAACCACGTTTTCGTTGCCTTGCGTATCCATTGTAATCACTTGTGGCATTCGTGTGTCTTTGGGGCTGTGTTTAGGCAAATCCTTACCCTTACCCTTACTATTTTCCTTACTATTTATAGATTCGATATTTCTATCGTAATTTTTAAAATCCTTACTATTTGATAAATCGGTATTTATTAAATTTTCTATTGATATGTCAAAAAATTGAGATAAAATATTAATTTCCGAAATAGTTGGTTCGCTAATTCCCTTTTCATAATTACCGATTGATGTGTGGGCTTTATTTAGCTGTAATGCAATCTCTGTTTGATTTACACCACTTTGCTTTCTTAAAAATTTAAGATTACTTTGAAAGAAATTTGTCATAAATAAAATATTTTTTGAAATATTGAGATTATCTGTGTACCCTTATAAGGGACACGAAAAAGCAAAACAAAAGTATGGATAATAAAAGTAAAAGAGATGCGATAAATGCAGCAAGGGTAATTAAGACAGCAGAATGTGTTGGGGTTTCTACCAACCTTGTACAAAAGGTTATTCGTGGGGAACGCAACAATGATAAGGTTTTGGGCGTGTTTATGGAAATTCAAGAGGGTGAAAATAAGTTACTAGAAGAGGTAAAAAAAATAGTTCCATTTATCTAAACAGCAATTAAATGTTATTACACAATCGCATATTATACATTGAGCATAAAGACTTGGTTGCTGCTGGTAAATCTAACGAGCATATTTGGAAAGCAGTGAGTACTAAAGTAAAAGCCATAGCAGCTTGCAAAATACCTGAACTGGGTGCAGGTAATTACTTTAAATGGGAAGATATGGCAAACGGCTGGAGAGAGTGTATTGAAAAAAGATTTGGCAACCCATTTGATTTTGTAGCAAGAGAGCCAATAATGAAAATGGTAGTGCTTGACCATAAGGCAGAGGAATTTTATTTACAATATCGCTATGCAGAAAATAAAGCCCTTCCTATTAAAACTGTAAGAAAGTACACAAGAGCTGCTTGCTGGTTGAATATGCTTAAAGACCTGCAAAAAAACAGACAAATAATAAAGAAAACCCTTTGCCTAACCATACCACAATTTTATGAGCATTGTGGAGAGTTGATAAAACTTGAAAAGGTTAATGGTAAAAATGAAAAGTACACTGGAGGAGACCAATTGAGTGGTGACTTTCCTAGTACATACCAAAGATTACTAAATAAAGTTGAGCTATACAGTGAAAAAGGTTATGAGTTTTTGATTGATGAGATGTATGGCAATCAAATAGCCAGCAAAGTAAATGATGAGGTTGCAGAAAGCCTATTGATTGAAATGCTTTGTCATCCTAATCAATTTGACGACTATATTATTTGCAACCAATACAACAAATGGGCAAAAGAAAATGATAAGAAAACTATCAGCCCTCAAACTGTAGGCAATAAACGTAGAGAGAATGAAGCATTGATTATAATGAGCCGTGAGGGTAATGCAGCATTGCACGGCAAATTCTTAAAACAAGCTAAAGGGTTTAGACCAACCACACCAACATTAATGTGGGAGAGTGATGATAACCATTTGGATTTATTATTTGAAGACCCTAACGATACAACAGCACATCGTTACTACCATAAATACAAAGCCATTGTTGTAACTGACAGCTTTAATGATTTGGTACTTGGATATGCTTATGCAGAGGAGTTAAGTACTGAACTTGTAAAAGCAGCCTATGTAAATGCAATGTACTATCTAAAAAGTATTACAGGCTATTGGGTACTTCCTTATGAAACCAAAAGTGACCGTTGGGCAGTTAGCCAACTACAACCTTTTTACGAGCAAATGGGCAACTACTTTAAAACGCCTGTGGGTAGTAAAAACAGAGGTTATATTGAGAATTTCTTTGGCTCATCGCACTGGAAAAACTGTTTGAAAATTGGAGCTAACAACTACACAGGTAATAACCTTAGTGCAAGAACTGCTGGAGTGAATAGAGAAGCTCTTGAACTGAATAAAAAGAACCGACCATTAATTGGTAGCAGTGCAGACCTGCAAGTGGAGAACTTCTTTAACAGACTACGCAATATGCCACAAAGCAATGGGATGAGCAAACAGGAGCAATGGTTGGCAGCTTGGCAATTGCTTGACATTGACAAAAAGAAGATTATTAGCGATGAGCAGTTCCTATTAAAGTTTGGTATTGTTCACCAGCCACAAGGCAGAGCAATAAGCATTACCAACAGAGGCTGCGAGCCTGTAATAAATGGCATTGAATACAGCTATGATTTACCAGCCAACATAAGAACTATTGATTATGTAGGTTGCAAAGTGAATGTGGTTTATGACCCATTTGATATGAGCCGTGTATTGCTTACAAATTTTGACAACATACGCATTGTTGCCAAAGATGCACGACTAAACAGTAGGGCATTGGAAGATGGAAACGCTGGCAGCAGAACCTATTTAAACAGCATACTGGCAGAGAAAACTTATGATGTAAATCGCATTAGTGTTACACAAGACAATCGCAAAAAAATATTGATAGATAACAACATTACAGCAGAGGCAATACTGCAAGCTGGTGTTATGGATAAGACTTTAAAACAAGCAGCAGAAATGCAATACATATTACCAGCAAATAAAAGTGTTGCAACTGATAATGATAATACACCATTCAACATATACGCAGATATTTTAAACAGATAAAACACCCCACCACACATTATGAACGATACATTAAAATTAAACATTCAGACAGCACTTAAAA
This sequence comes from Bacteroidota bacterium, assembly GCA_026391115.1. GTDB lineage: Bacteria > Bacteroidota > Bacteroidia > Chitinophagales > Chitinophagaceae > CAIVPM01. Next base: position 4,767 of record JAPLER010000266.1, read on the forward strand.
AGTACTGCGACAAAAAAGGAAGTCAAAACGCAGCAGCCCACAGCTTAAGTGGTGTTAGCTCTGCAACTATTACCCAAATATTAAACAATAACTGGGAGCTTATTAGCCCTGAAATGTGGCAAAAAGTTGCAGCTGGTATAAAGTTTAATGTTACCAATTGGGTAATAGTAACCACCAGTGTATTTATAAAAAGCAATGCCTATATGGGCGATGCCAAACGCAACCCTGATGGAATAAGAGCCATTGTAATAAATGCCAGTATGGGCAAAAGTGTAGCTCTTGAAAGTTTTGTAAACAATAACCCTAATAGCTACTACATACGCTGCCACAGACATTTAGGTGTTAAGCATTTGCTGCGTGAAATGCTTAAAAATATGGGTAAGGATAGCAGTGGTACAGCCATTGAAATGCTAGACAATTTAGTGAGCTATTTAGAACGTGAAAACCAACCCTTATTTATTATTGATGAGGTTGATAAACTAAAAGACGAGGTACTTGAAATGTTTATTGACATTGAAAACAAGTTACACAATAGATGTGGTTTTGTTTTCTTCTCCACTCCTTATTTAAAGAAAAGGATTGAGCTTGGTGTGGCTCGCAACAAACGTGGATTTGCAGAGCTATACAGTAGAATGAAAAAAAACTTTTGGGATTTGAACCCAAGCAAAAAAGAGTTTATAAGAGATGCAAAAGATATATGCCAAGCCAATGGTGTTGACAATGAGGATACCATTATTGAATTAACCAATAAATGCGACAATGATTTTAGGGTTTTAAGAGATTTAATTGTTGCACAAAAAAATAAATAACCACAATGCACACACCCACATTAACAATTGTAGAAAAAAATAGAATAAAAGCCAGCACGCTAGAGCAGCGAGTTTGTGAGATACTGCAATGGACGGATGAGCAGTATGCCGAATTTATGTTTATCAATGGATTAAAATACCTAAAACGCTATTTCCAAAATAACACAGAGTTGATTGATGAATTTAAACTAAACAAACTGTTTTGGAGCTGGTGGAAAAACAGTTGGGCAATAAGAAATGAGGTGTTTGTAAGTGATGTTGAACGAATGAATATAGTAAATGGTTTTGAAACTGCAAGAAGAGTAAATGAAGCAATATACTTAGGCTTAAACTGCCCAAAAGAACTAAGCAAAGAATTAAAACCTGATGTGGTATTATATAACTCCATTAAAGAAAGTAAGCAATTATGAATAACGAATTAAAAGAAAATAGCAGTGTTATTAATAGCATTATGAGAGGTGCAGAAGATAAAATTCACTCTCTTACTGGGCTAAATGTTACGCTGCAAGTAAAGCTAAATGAAACCTTTATTGGCGATGACGAAACCATAAGCAAAAGCCTTAAACTATTTGCAACTTGCTGGAATGTAGATCCCGATGATTTATATGAAAAAACAAGGAAAAGAAATACTGTGATGATGCGACAAATTCTTTTTCATTACATACACTACAAGTACCCCAATATTTATTATAGCACAATTGCAAGGCACTTTGGTATTGACCATACTACTGTAATGTATGGCATTGATTGTGTAAAAAATTATATGGCTATGGGGGACGATTTGTTTAACTCATTCTATAACCTTATAAAACAATTTTATTATTGTAAAGTTTCCTGCAAAAGATGATGTTGAAAAAATGCACTACGCCAACCTTAACGAAATATTGATTAGAGCAAAGCAAAAGTGTATCATTTATAAACTCGATTATAGTTTTTCGTTTACACCAGCACAAGCATTTGCCCTGCGATTATTGACAGAAAAATACGTAATTGATTACACCAGTTACTTAGGCAATAAGCTGCACCAATTAAGCAATCAAATTCACCAACAATACTGTTAATTATGAACAAAGATGTAGCAATAATGATAGCCTACTTTTTAGGCATTGCATCCTATATGTTTTACGATTTTTTAAAATGTGGTTGGGAAGCCAAGCGAAAGCGAAAAGCAAAATATTTAAAAGACTATAACAAATCACAATTGAACTAATTATTCACTTATAAATTTTAAGTAAAATGAGAACAAGTAAAAAAACAAAAGTAGGGGTTACATTAACTGAAGCCCAAGCTGCTGCACACGAGTATGCAGAGCAAAGTATTAAAAAAGATAAGCTCACAGCTGTAATGAATGAAAAGTTACAGAAAGTTAGAGAACAGTATGAGCCTGACATTACAGCTTGCGATGAGGCAATGACTGAACCAGTAGAAACTTTAGAAGCATTTGCTATTGAGCAACGCAAAAACTGGGATGGCAAAAGTAGTGAGCTTGGAAGTTGTGTAATTGGGTTTAGAACCAACCCTGCAAGTGTGGCAAAAAAGAAAGGTATTACTTGGGATGCTGTTGTTGGGTTGTTTAAAGCAAACAAACTGCTTAAAGGCTTTGTTAAAATAAAAGAAGATGTGGACAAAGCTGCATTGCTTAAAGAGCAAACGAACACTAAACTGGTTACTCAATTAGAAAAACTGGGTGTAACGTTTGAGCAGGAGGAGAATTTTTATGTAGATACTAAAAAAGAAAAAGCTGCATAACTGGAACAACGCATTTCGTTTAATGGTAGGACGCCCAATAATTGAATTTGGGTAACGAGAGTTCGACCCTCTCAATGCGTTCGAAACTAAATTTTAAAACTATGGCATTTGTTACTTCAAAGGATATGCTTAACAAGTATAGACCTACACTTACGATGGATGGCAATCAGTATTGCCTGTTAGCAGGGCAAGATTTACAAGTTGGATTTGCAGGCTTTGGCTCTACCCTAAAAGAATGTTTTACAGACTTTGTATTTAAAGCAATTGAAAATGAAAATAGAAACGAATATGACACTGAAATTGATGACGAAACAATGGATTGACCCTGAAGATTGGGCAGATAATCCAACAGAAATAGCAGCTTTTTAAAAAGAATAACAGGGGGTTTTGCCCTATTAAAACCCTCATTATTTACACACAAATCAATAACCATAGGCTTTTGAGCCAAACCACACATTAAAACAATGGGAAAAAGATTGAATGTTACGCAGTTGTTGCAAAAAACATATAAGCCAGTAGATGGCTTAAGCCCTGAAATAAAAGCATCGTTGGGCGATTTAGAGGACACTTTCCCTGCCAT
>JAPLER010000292.1 GCA_026391115.1 Bacteroidota bacterium
AAACATTGAAAACAGTGTATTGAAAGAATTGGTTGTATGTGATACCATACCATTAAAAAGTCAGTCTGCTAAAATTAGAGTAGTTTCTGTTGCCGATCTATTTGCAATTGCAATTCGTAATGCTGCTGAAAATAAGAGTATTACTAGTTTATTTATTCATAGTCAATTAAAACGATAATAACATATCTAATTTAATTGTACTTGTGGTAACCTGTATTGCTGACTATCGTATACAAATAATTCTTCAATTGCATAATTCCAATATTTGTGTAAAGGAGATTTGATAAGATAGTCAGCAACTTCTTTTTTATTACTTGCATTAAAAGTTATCCAAACAGTTTGACTTTCCATACTTACTGCATACATATCTATTATACTCTTATTAATAAGGTAATTGATATAAGTTCTATGTGGTGGAATTAATGTCATAAAATCCTCGTCCATCGTAAACTTTATTATTGCTTGAAATTTTTTCATATCATTCGTTTTTCAAAAATTATTCCATAATATACTTACGACAAGATTACAGATTTAGATGATAGAATATCATTATTTTGTATAAAATATTATTATTAAAACAATTGGATTACTCATTCCGTGAAATATGTTTATGACATTTGCTTGGTATGCCTTTAAAAGATAAAGGAGTGCCACTTTGGAAAGCTATTGTATTAAGTTGGTTCATTGCTTTTTTTGAATATTGTTTAATGGTTCCTGCCAATGATTAGGTTAAAAAATGATTTTAATGCGTTTCAACTTAAAATAAGGCAGGAGATTATTACCCTTGTTGTATTTAGCATTTTTGCAGTATTGTCTTTGAAAGAACCATTTGAAACAAAATACATATTTAGCTTTTTGTTTTTAATAGGTGCAGTATATTTCACTTTTAAAAAATAATGATGAGTATAAATAATTGGCAAGTAATTGATGAAGCAACTATCTACGAAAACAACTGGATAAAGCTGCAACACTTTAATGTTCTTAATCCAAATGGCGGAAAAGGCATTTATGGAAAAGTATCTTTTAAAAATCTGGCTATTGGTATTGTACCTATTGATGAAAATGGCTATACTTGGTTGGTTGGTCAGCAAAGATTTCCACTGAATAAGTATAGTTGGGAAATTCCAGAAGGCGGATGCCCATTAAATGAAGAACCATTGCAAGCAGCTCAACGAGAATTGCTTGAAGAAACAGGACTTGTTGCAACACATTGGCAGTTAATACTTGAATCTGATTTATCCAACTCAGTTACCGATGAAAAGGCTTTTATTTTCTTGGCTACGCAATTAAAACAACATAACGCAGAGCCAGATGAAACAGAGCAATTAGAGATAAGAAAAGTGTTGTTAACAGATGCTTTTAAAATGATAGAAAATAAAGAAATTACAGATGCAGTAACTATATTAGCTTTACAAAAAATTCAATTAATGTTAATAAAAAAAGAACTTAATCTTGAGAGTTTAATACATCAATAATTGATATGTACAATATACCTTATTTTAAAGCAAATAATTACGAAGATGTAATAGTATTTATGCAAGCTAATCCCTTTGTAACACTTTGTGGTGTTGATATTGATAACAAACCTATTGCTACACATATTCCTGTTATGTTTGATTTTAGAGATGATAAAATGTTTCTGCAAGGTCATATTATGCGTAAGCAAAATCATACTACGGCATTTGAAAATAATTACAATGTTTTGGCAATATTTAGCACAACACCAGCATATGTTAGTGCATCAAATTATGTTGTAAAAAACATCGGTAGCACCATTAATTATCAAGCAGTGCACGCTAATGGAATTATAAAATTTATGGGTAATAATTTTTTATATGATTTGTTAACTAAGCTTACTAACAAATTTGAAAATAATCCCAACTCACCATCGCTTGTACATAAAATGGATGAGAAATATGTGAGCGATAATATGAAAGCTATTGCCGGTATTGAAATTGAAATTACAGATATTCAACACGTATTTAAACTAAGCCAAAACAGAGACGAAGAAAGTAGAAATAATATTATTGAGTATTTACAAAATAAAGAAGATGTAAATGCCAAGGCTGTGGCTAAGGCTATGAGTATGTTTTTCGACAAGTAGTAAATCTTGTTTTCCCCATTCATAATTCTTCATTTTTAATTCTCAATTAAAAGATAATATTGCATCCTAAATTTTCTGTATGAAATACGAACAATTAAACAATCAGATTTTCATTAATAATCGTAAGCGTTTTATTAAGCAAATGAAAGCCAAGAGTATTGCTATTATTGGTAGCAACGATGAAGTGCCAACCAATGGTGATGCTATTTATAAATATAAATTCAATAGCAACTTATTTTGGCTAACTGGCATTGAACAAGAAGATTCAATGATCATTTTGTTTCCTGATAATGTTGATGCAAAATATAGAGAAGTATTGGTACTGGTTCGTCCAAATGAACTTAAGGAAAAATGGGATGGCAAAAGATTAAGAACAGCCGAAGCTCAAGCTATCAGTGGAATACAAACTATTGTTTGGTTAGATAGTTTAGAAGGTTTACTTCAACCTTGGATTCATTTAGCAGATAATATATATTTAGACAGTAACGAGAATGATAGAAAAGCAAGTTTAGTAAGAACAAGGGATTATCGTTTAATAGATGAAATGAAGTTTCGCTATCCATTGCATAATTATTTGCGTGCCGCAAAAGTATTTAAAGAACTTCGTGGAATTAAAACCAAAGAAGAAGTAGTAGTAATGCAACGTGCCTGTGATATAACTGAAAATACATTCAGGCATTTGCTTAAGTTTATTAAACCTGGGGTAATGGAGTATGAAATTGAAGCTGAAATTATGCATCAATTTTTACGCCAACGTGCAACTGGCGAAGCCTATGGAAGCATTATTGCAAGTGGCGATAATGCAAGAATTTTACATTATATCAACAATAATCAAGAATGTAAAGATGGCGATTTAATATTAATGGATTTTGGTGCTAGTTATGGTGGTTATAATGCAGATTTAACAAGGACGATTCCTGTTAATGGCAAGTTTACGAAACGCCAAAAAGAAGTGTATAATGCTTGTTTGCATTTACATAATTATGCAAAAAGTATTTTGGAAGTTGGTATTAG
>JAPLER010000080.1 GCA_026391115.1 Bacteroidota bacterium
TTCTATTATTAATGAATATAAAAGTGAAATTATTGGCACTATTTATCATCTGGATTTATACAGACTTAAAGATGCTGAAGATGCTATAAATGCTGGTGTTGAAGATGTTTTATACAGCAATAATTACTGCTTTGTAGAATGGCCAGAAAAAGCTTTAGAAATTATGCCTGATGATGTATGCCAAATCACTATGAACTTAATAGATACAGATAAAAGAGAGATTATTATTGATTAATTGACAGGACATTTACTATTCAACAAAAACACTTTTCTCTACCACAGCACCATCACTTACTTCTGGAATAAATTTTCTTTCGTTTACCCAATAACCATTTCCCTTTTCGCACAAACTTACTTTAATATTTTCTACACTTATTGGATTGCCATCAGGTATATCTGCAATGTTACTATGCTTTATATCGTGTCCATCAATAATCATTACCAAACCACTACCAATAGCTTCCATTTTATTACCATCAGTAATCAACATTCCAGTATCCTCACCTAAACCAATACCTATACAGCTTGGATTTGCAGCTACAGCCTGAGCCAAACGACCAAAACGTCCACGCTTTTCAAAATGGCTATCAAAAATTACATTATCCATAAAAGCCAAACCTGTGGTAATTTTTACTTCACCTTTTAAATGAGCTTTAGTTGCATTACCTTCATAAATCATTGTATTACTCATTGCCATAGCACCAGCACTTGTGCCTGCCACAACAAATCCTTTTTCATTTTCGTAACGAGATTTGATGATTTTAAAAAAATCTGTACCACCAAATACAGCAGTTAAACGCAATTGATTACCACCACTAAACATTACACAGTCACAAGCTTTAATGCGGTCTATATATTCTTGTTTATTGGCATCTTCTCTGTTTCTAATATGCAATACACCTACATTGGTGCAACCTATTTTAGAAAAAGCATCTAAATAGTTTTCTCCAACTTCCAATGGTATAGTAGATGCTGTTGTAATTACTTCTATATGAGCGTGAATGCCACCAGCTTCTTCGGCAACACGTTTTAATATTCCCAGTTCAAAAAAGTTTAAATTATTGCGTTGTATTTCGCCTTTTTCCAAGTCTGTTCCTTTATCCTCAGCACCACCAACGGCAATTAATTTTCCTGCTGCTACAATCATAAATAAATTATAAGAATATCAAATATATAGGTTTACCTAAACCGAAGCCACTATATATTTCAAGTGGTGTATGGTTGCTTACAAAAAGTCGTGCAGTGGCTATTAAACCAGCCAATAAAAGTGTTATAACTATAGGTAAACCCAAATGTATATGATAGAAAAATGAAAATAGTATCATAGCCATTGCTGCACTACCAGCAGCTATGGTGTGTAAACTTATTTTAATGAAGTTATTGATAATAACACCAATAATAGCACTCCAGAAAATACCAAAATAAAAGAACTTTAACACCTCTGGTTGGTCGGTTTGGTTTTTACTTAAATAGTACATCCACCAGTAAAAAAACATAGTAACAAAGTAGGGAATGACTCTTTCTTTTTGGGTTCTTAAGTATATACTTTCGCTCAACTTTAAACGCCATAGCAAAAACACTGCAAATGCAGGGAAGAAAGCTGTCATCCAAAAAACACTGAACACTTTTAGTTTTAGTTTCCAAGGTGTAATATCGGTAAACTGTACAGGAAATTGATATACTAGAAAGATGAAAATAAATGTAGGTATAAATAAAGGATGGAATAAATAAGAAATAATTTTTGATGGAATAGTAACCCACAAAGAATGACCTTGTTGTTGTGGTTGATATGTATCAAATGGATTTGCCATAATAAAATGCTATAAAGTTGTGCAAATATTCAAATATTTAATTACCCAATCACCAATACATTTGCTTTATTAAACAATTGCTATATGAACGAAAAATTTGTAACCAGAATACAAGAAGAATTAGAAGAGATTGATGAAAATGGTTTGATGAAAAAAGAACGCATCATTACCAGCGAACAAGGTGCAGAAATAGTTGTTAATGGAAAAACTGTTTTAAACTTTTGTGCCAATAACTATCTTGGTTTATCATCTCATCCAAAAGTAATAGAAGCTGCACATAAAGCCATTGACAGCCATGGCTATGGTATGAGTAGTGTGCGTTTTATTTGTGGCACACAGGACATTCATAAAGAACTGGAGCAAAAGATTGCAAACTTTCTTGGCACAGAAGATACCATTTTATACGCTGCTGCTTTTGATGCAAATAGTGGTGTATTTGAACCACTATTTAATGAGCAAGATGCCATTATTAGCGACACTTTAAACCACGCATCTATTATTGATGGTGTTCGTTTGTGTAAAGCACAACGCTACAGGTATGAGCATAACAATATGCAAGACCTAGAAAACAAACTACAAGAAACTGCCAACTTACGCAGCAGAATTATTATCACTGATGGTAGTTTTAGTATGGATGGTACCATAGCACAACTTGATAGAATTTGTGACCTAGCTGATAAATACGATGCTATTGTAATGATTGATGAATGTCATAGCAGTGGCTTTTTAGGAAAGACAGGAAGAGGCACACACGAATATAGAAACGTGATGGGGAGAATAGATATTATTACAGGAACTTTAGGTAAAGCACTAGGTGGTGCAAGTGGTGGTTTTACCAGTGGCAGAAAGGAAATTATTGAAATATTAAGACAAAGAAGCAGACCATATTTATTCTCAAATACATTAGCACCAAGCATTGTAGGTGCAAGCATTGCAGTTCTAGATATGCTTACAGAAACTACAGAATTAAGAGACAAATTAGAATTCAATACCAAATATTTTAGAACAAAAATGACAGAAGCTGGTTTTGACATTAAACCTGGCGATCACCCTATTGTACCCATAATGTTGTATGAAGCAACTGTTGCACAAAACTTTGCAGCAAAACTTTTAGAAGAAGGTATTTATGTTATTGGTTTCTTTTATCCTGTGGTGGCAAAGGGTTTGGCTAGAATAAGAGTACAATTAAGTGCTGCACATAATCAAGAACACTTAGATAAAGCTATTGCTGCATTTACTAAAGTTGGTATGGAATTAGGTGTATTGAAATAATGCAACTGTTTTTTATACTCTTAAAAACCCTGACAATTATAATAATTGTCAGGGTTTTATTATTTACAACAACCCTCTATTTTTTAAACTTATGACCATATTTTCTGGCTAGTAAAAAAACAATTATTCCTATTAATATTAAACCCCATAATCTAGTGAAAAAAAGTACTATTTCTGCAAGAACATACCATCCTTTTTTTAACTCATCAAACATTTTGCTGCCAAAACTTTGTTCATAAGCACTAATGTTTTTATCATTAGCTATCAGCTCTCTTTTTACAGTTTCTCTTTGATACAAGTATAAAGTAACAGTGCTGTAATTTACCTGATCAGTAAGCGATAGGTTTTTAATAAAAGCATTGTCAGATTCTTCTTTACCTGTTACTCTCTTCTCTACTTCTGTTATTTCGGGTAATTTTTTTGCTTTAGAATCAATAGCTTCAGTTAAACGTTTTTCATTTTTTATTGCTCTTTTTTGAGTAAGTCTATTAGAAAGTATTTGCAGGGCTACATCTTCGGCAATGATGGTTCTTGTATCTAAATAATCTACCTGATGTGATATATCTTTAA
>JAPLER010000003.1 GCA_026391115.1 Bacteroidota bacterium
GCATTTGTATGAAGCGAATTACAGTTGTCATAAATTGCATATAAAGCTTGCAGTGTTGTACGTATATCGTTGAAGTCAATCTCTTGTGCGTGTAAGCTTCTACCACTTGTTTGAATATGGTATTTCAACATTTGGCTACGCTTGTTGGCTTTGTATTTATACTTCATTGCCTTTGCCCAAATACGTCGAGCAACACGCCCAATTACACTGTATTCAGGATCCATTCCATTGCTAAAGAAGAAAGAAAGATTAGCAGCAAAGTCATCAATATGCATTCCTCTGCTCAAATAATATTCTACATAAGTAAAACCATTCGCCAATGTGAAAGCAAGCTGTGTTATAGGGTTAGCACCAGCTTCAGCAATATGATAACCACTAATACTTACACTATAAAAGTTTCTTACTTTTTGATTGATGAAATATTCCTGCACATCACCCATTAATTTTAGTGCGAATTCTGTAGAGAAAATACAAGTATTTTGTGCTTGATCTTCTTTTAAAATATCTGCCTGCACAGTACCACGAACATTTTGTAAAGCTTGTGCTTTTATTTTTTCATATACATCTCTTGGTAAAACATCTTCTCCACTTAAACCCAATAAACGTAAGCCTAAACCATTATTTCCTTCGGGTAAAACGCCTTCTAAATTTCCTTTTTGTGGTGAGACTTCTTTACCATCAACACCAATGTATTTAGGTAATTTAGCAAGATTAAATTTAGATTCGATGATTTTATTTACATCTTCTCTTAATCCATTTTCAATAATATATTTTTCACATTGCTGGTCAACAGCTGCATTCATAAAAAATGCTAACAGCATTGGTGCCGGACCATTAATGGTCATTGATACAGAAGTTTTAGGGTCGCATAAATCAAACCCACTGTACAGCTTTTTGGCATCATCAACAGTTGCAATGCTTACACCACTATTACCTACTTTGCCATAAATATCTGGACGATGAGCAGGATCTTCACCATACAATGTAACACTATCAAATGCAGTACTCAAACGCTTTGCAGGTTGCCCAACACTAACATAGTGAAACCTTCTGTTGGTGCGTTCTGGACCACCTTCACCAGCAAACATTCTTGTAGGATCTTCGCCATCACGCTTTAAAGGGAATACACCAGCAGTATAAGGAAATTCCCCAGGTACATTTTCTTGCAATTGCCATTTTAAAATATCGCCCCAATCTTTATATTTTGGTAATACAACTTTTGGAACTCTTGTTCCACTTAAAGATGTTGTTGTAAGTGGTTGTTTAATTACTTTATCTCTTACTTGATATTCAAAAAAGTCTTTCTTATATATATCGATAACATTATTCCAATTAGCAACTAATTTTTTAGATTCGGCATTTAATTGTTCGTTATAAAAAGCAATTTGTTGTTGAATAACATCAACTAAATCGGTTTGATTTTTTTGTTTAAATATTTCTAATATTCCATTTAGTTGATATAATTTACTAGCAATAGCTGCTTGCTCTAATGCCTGTGCATCGTAGGTTCTATTCGTTTCACTTATCTCACTTAAATATCTTGTTCTATTTGATGGGATGATAGCAGATGAAACCTTTGCTGTTTCGCTAAAATGATATTCGCCAAATATTGTATTGGTTTTGGTGTGAATTGTTTTAAGCAACATTTCAAATAAATGGTTTACGCCTTCATCATTAAACTTGCTTGCCATTGTTCCAATAATTGGCAGTTCATTATCTTTTGCCATAAACATTTGATGATTACGTTTGTACTGTTTACGCACATCTTGCAAAGCATCTAATGCACCTGCTTTATCAAATTTATTAATGCAAATTAAATCGGCATAATCCAGCATATTAATCTTCTCTAACTGCGATGCAGCACCATATTCAGGTGTCATTACATACATACTCACATCGCAATAATCTAATATAGAAGCATCACTTTGCCCAACACCAGCACTCTCTAAAATAATAAAATCAAAGGCTGCTTCTTTACAAACGTTAATAGCATCTTGCACATAAGCACTCAATGCTTTATTATCTTCACGTGTAGCCAAACTTCTCATATATGCACGAGGATGAGAAATGGCATTCATTCTAATTCTATCACCCAGTAAAGCTCCACCAGTTTTTTTCTTACTAGGGTCAACGCTAATAACAGCAATGGTTTTGTCGGTAAAATTATTTAAAAATCTTCTTACAATTTCATCAGTTACTGAAGACTTGCCAGCACCACCAGTACCTGTAATTCCAAAAACTGGAATGTTTGAAGCTTGAGGTTTAAGGTTTAAGGTTTCTCCATTTTCAGCAGCTGTAATTTTTTGAGCAATGCTTATAATATCTTTTGCTTCTCCTAAGGCATTCTTATTAGCTTCTACTTTTGGGTTTTCACTTTTTGCTTTTGACTTTTCAATCACATCTTCAATCATTCCTTCAAGCCCCATTGTTCTACCATCGTCTGGGCTATAAATTTTTGTGATACCATAATTATGCAATTCTTCTATTTCAATTGGTAAAATAGTACCACCTCCGCCACCAAAAATTTTGATGTGACCACAACCATTTTCATCCAATAAGTCTTTCATATATTTAAAAAACTCAACGTGTCCACCTTGATAAGATGTAATGGCAATGCTATGTGCATCTTCTTCAATAGCTGTTTCAACTATTTCGTGAACGCTTCTGTTATGTCCCAAATGGATAATTTCAGCACCCTTACTTTGCAAAATTCTACGCATTATATTAATAGCAGCATCGTGTCCATCAAACAAACTGGCAGCAGTAACTATACGAACTTTAGTATGACTCATAAAACAATTATTGTGGCTGCGAAATTAGGTGAATGAGTCTGAGAAAATAACAAGCGTTAGTCTAAAGGATTTTAGAAGGAACGGTTAAATAAGTTTAGAAACTAGAAAAAATTACTAAGCAACATACTTTTCACTGCCTTTCAAGCGTTTATAGGGGCTAAAACAATTAAAAGAAGGTAAAATAAGGAAAACAAGTTACTAACAACTGTGTAACTCAAACACACTTAGCACTCATTCCCCTAAATTTGCCCACTTTAAAAAACTAAACTACACTTATGGATTTACTTTTTATTACCGTTCCCCTAATGGGTATAATTGGTTTAATTTACACCTTTGTAAAATACAATTGGGTGTCTAAACAAGATGCTGGAGACGATAGAATGAAGCAAATTAGCAATTACATTGCTGAAGGTGCAATGGCGTTCTTGAAAGCAGAATGGAAAATTTTAGGCTACTTTGTCGCAATCGTAGCCATTTTACTAGGTCTAATGGCGATGAGTAATCCACACTCTCATTGGAGCATTTCAATTGCATTTATTTTAGGTGCTGTTAGTAGTGCTACTGCTGGCTATATAGGTATGCGTGCTGCAACTAAAGCTAATGTACGTACAACGCAAGCTGCAAAAACTAGTTTATCTAAAGCTTTAAATGTATCATTTACTGGTGGTGCAGTTATGGGCTTAGGTGTAAGTGGATTAGCAGTATTAGGATTGGGTGGTTTATTTATTATTTTAAAAATGTGTTTTGCACCAGGTGCAGAAATGGATCAAGATGGTATGTTAAGAACAATAGAAGTTTTAACAGGATTTAGTTTGGGTGCAGAAAGTATAGCATTGTTTGCACGTGTTGGCGGTGGTATTTATACTAAAGCTGCTGACGTAGGTGCAGACCTTGTAGGTAAAGTAGAAGCTGGTATTCCAGAGGATGATCCAAGAAATCCAGCAACTATTGCAGATAATGTTGGCGACAACGTTGGTGATGTTGCAGGTATGGGTGCTGACTTGTTTGGTAGTTACGTTGCCACAGTTTTGGCTACAATGGTTTTAGGTCAAGAAACTATTGCAAATGGCGATAAATTTAACGGACTTTCTCCAATATTATTACCAATGATGATTGCTGGTGTTGGTATTCTTTTATCAATTATAGGAACCTTGTTTGTAAGAATTAGCGATGCAGTTGGTGTAAGCACACAAGCTGTTCAAAATGCTTTAAATATGGGTAACTGGGGCAGTATGATTTTAACAGCATTTGCTTGTGCTGGTTTGGTATATTTTATTTTACCAGAAACAATGGAATTACGCCAAATACCTTTTACTCGTAATGGTGTGATGGGAGCGATTATTGTAGGTCTTGTTGTTGGTGTATTGATGAGTATTATTACAGAATATTACACTGCAATGGGTAAGCGTCCTGTTTTATCAATTATTCGTCAAAGTGCTACTGGACATGCAACAAACGTAATTGGTGGATTGGCAGTTGGTATGGAAAGTACATTATTACCAATTTTAGTTTTAGCTGCTGGTATCTATGGTTCATACTATTGTGCAGGATTATATGGTGTTGCTATTGCTGCTGCTGGTATGATGGCAACTACTGCAATGCAACTAGCTATTGATGCTTTTGGCCCAATTGCAGATAATGCAGGGGGTATTGCAGAAATGTGTGAATTACCAAAAGAAGTACGTGAAAGAACAGATATTTTAGATGCAGTTGGAAATACTACAGCTGCTAGTGGTAAAGGCTTTGCTATTGCAAGTGCTGCTTTAACTTCACTAGCTTTATTTGCTGCATTTGTGGGTGTTGCTGGCATTAGTGGAATTGATATTTATAAAGCTGATGTTTTGGCTTGTTTGTTTGTAGGAGGAATGATACCATTTATATTCTCCTCTTTGTGTATTCGTGCAGTGGGTGAAGCTGCAATGGCAATGGTAGAAGAAGTAAGAAGACAATTTAGAACTATACCTGGTATTATGGATGGAACAGGTAAACCAGAATATGATAAATGTGTGGCTATTTCTACACAAGCATCTATTAAAAAAATGATGTTGCCTGGTGCAATTGCAATATTATCTCCAATTATTATTGGTTTTGTTTTTGGACCTGAAGCATTAGGTGGATTTTTAGCTGGTGCTACTGTAAGTGGTGTTTTGATGGGAATGTTTCAAAACAATGCTGGTGGTGCTTGGGACAATGCAAAAAAATCTTTTGAAAAAGGTGTTGAAATAAATGGTGAAATGTTCTATAAAAAATCTGAACCACATAAAGCATCTGTAACTGGAGATACTGTTGGTGATCCATTTAAAGATACATCTGGTCCATCAATGAATATTTTAATTAAATTGATGAGTATTGTTTCTTTGGTAATTGCCCCAACTTTAGCTAGTTTACACAGTAACAATAAAACTGTAAAAACTATTAAACCTGTTGAAACAAAAGCAATTGCTGCAAAGTATAGCAATAACCCAAATACATTTACTATTAAATAGTATTTTTCAAATAAATATAAATAAAAAAGGTTGCTTAATTAAGCAACCTTTTTTATTTATAAAAGTAGTTTTAGTTTACGCTATTTATGAGCATTAAAACACTTTCTATTCTTTTATTTATGTCTTCAAATGGTGTATATCCTTTTGCAATTAAATGAAATTTAGATTCACTGGTTTGTATAAAAACACAAGGATATCCTGTTACACTAAGTTGTTTGCATAAAGCAAATTCATATTGAGCTTTCTCTTTATAAGTTTCACTTTTTAATTTGTCATAAAAAGTATTTGGGTCTATTTCATACTTTTCAAGCAAATGCCTATAAGCTTCGTTATCTGTTAAATCTCTACCTTCAAAATGCAAAGCATACTGTAAGTCAGTAGCAAACTCTACTTGTTTATCTATATAAATTTCTTTAAAAATACATAATGCAATTGCAGGTTTTAAACTGTCAGGAAACCAATCACTGTCATCTGGATTAAAGATATGCCATAGATAATCTTCACCAAACTGAATGCCTGTATATTCTTCAACAGTTTTATAAGCTTCTTGAATGTAATATGCTATTTGTTTAATTGGAACTGGTTGTTCTGGTAAAACCATACCGCCACTTAATACCTCAAAATCCAAATCGTTTTGATATTGTTTTTGTACAGCATTTATTACACTGCTAAAACCATAACACCAACCACAATATGCATCGTAGCAATAAATTAAAATTGGTTTCATCTTTTAGTTTTTAGGTATTAATCTTTGGTCTTTAATGCTGACCTTTAGCTTTAGCAAATGTAAAAGCCAATTAACAATAAATAAAGATTTTTTACCAAAGACTAATTACAAATTCTATCTGCACAACAACTGCTTGCATAGGCTTCTGGCTTGGCTTTAAAAGCAAAACCCATTCCTAAAATATAGCCCATTGCTTCCTTTAAAGCATCATTACTTTTAAAATTCGGGTTGGTATTAATATCTGCGTGAACTTCCATTTCAATATGATGCTCAATAAACAAGTCACAAAGTTCATATGCAATTTCAATGCTTTTTGCTACTTCGGTTAGCATCCTTTCTTTAATATGAAATTTTTGTTTCGTCTTTTCATTGTTAATAAACATAAAGCCCCCATTATGTTCTCTAAGAAAAACAATAACTGTTGCAAACTCAGTATCTGCACCTTTTACTTGGCTATCAGTACCAATACATACTTTAAGTTTAACGCCTTTTGCAGTTTCGTTAATAATTGTTTGGGCTACAGCTTCTTTAATTGGAAAATGTAAAGCTTCGCCATTAAATTTTCTCCAATGCATATTTTTTAGGTTTGCTAAAGGTAAAAGCCAAACAACCTTAAATCAACAAAATGATTATGCACCTTGTGTTAATAACGTAAATATGCTTACAAAAAAATAATGTGCAACACTTAAAATCTTATTGCCATTCCAATACCAAAATTTGAGAGATTGTTTTTTACTTCGTTGTTTTTTACACTACAGTATTCGTATTTAGTATGAAATAAAATACCACCAACTCTATAACCAATAGTGGGTGCAATAACAATTCCTCCTCCTAAATCTTGTGTTACACTTAAAACAGTTGAGTATCCAATTGCATAGCCAACTTGTGGTTCAACAAAAAAATTTTTGCCAACATAATACCTCATACCAAGTTTAAATAAAGCTTCGGTAATGTTAATGTTCATTGATGTTTCGCTTTTGTTGGGAACAAAATAATTGAACCCGATCGAGCCAGTAAACCCAAGTTTTTCATCTAACATATATGCAATTTTTCCTGAAATGTTAAACCCCAATTTTTGCGATGCCTTTATTTCTTTACCCATAGGTAAAAATACCTCACCAATACCTTCAAACTTTAGACTTTCCTGAGCGTATAGCTTAGAACTTAATAAAATTACTAAAAAATTACTTGCAAAATTTTTATACATATTTTTTGTTTTAAACTACCAAATATTCATACCTATTCCCATACTAATGTTTGACAAATTATAATTAACACCAGCTATTTTTGAATTGAATAAATTGTATTGTAAGTATGCAGTTATACCATTTTCTCCTTCGTTTTTAAAGCCAATAGTTGGAGAAAATATAAAGCCACCACCAGACTGTGAATTATTACCAAAAATATCAACTATTGATACACCATAACCAATTTGAGGTTCAATAAAATAGGTATCAGCAAATAAATATCTAAAGCCAACTTTTGCAGGAATGATTGCAGTAGCCCTAGGTATTAAATCATTACTAAAATCATCATAACTGCTTTTTCTGGTATAATATGTTGCACCAATTGAAGCTGTTACTGCTGCATTGTCTTCAAGATAAAATAACCCCTTTAGCCCTACACCATAACCTGTTTTAGAAAGTTGTTTCAACTCGCTACCAGTAGGAAATGAAATTTCTCCAGTTGCTTCTAATTTAAAAGTTGTTGTACTTTTTTTTGGCTATAAACATTCAATAAAATAATTGAAAAAATAGCAGTAAGGGTTAATACTTTTTTTGTCATTGTGTTTGTGTTTTTAGTTTATCAATTTTTAGGTTGTATTTTCAAATACATTCGCAATTATATAGAATAACTTCAAAAAATTGCAAGTGCATAAACATTTATTTAAATTTTTATTGTTTTTATTTTTTACTAACAAATCTTTTTGTCAGGATGCAGCATTAGATGTTACCATTTTGCAAAGTAAAATTAACCAAACACACGATTATAATGCATATTATCAAGGTGTTTACAACAATCAAAAAACTTTGGAAAATAGTAGTCGATTACAAAAAATAAATCCAATTTTTTATCTTGCAAAAACAGCAATGTTTACTTATCAAAATATCATATCTCCACAGTTGTCAAAAGATTGTCCTTATCAAGTAACTTGTTCAAACTTTGCAAAAACTGCTATTCAAAAAAAAGGGTTTTTATTAGGTGTGTTTTTAGGGGCAGATAGGCTATTACGCTGCAATTCGTTTAGTTTTATTGGTGCCGAAAATCAAGTTGTAGTAGATGAACATAATAAAATTATTGATCCATTATTTTCTTTTAAATAAATACTACTTTGAAAAAGAAACTTGGTATTGTTACAATTTTTTTATGTTTTTTGTTTGTAAGTAATTTGTTATTTGCACAAACAAATTCGTTTAAGCCGTCAATAGAATTTGCAAAGTATTTAAGTAATAAAAAGTTGTACAAAGAATCTAATTATGTGTTGAATTCGATGTTAAATGCAGATTCGAATTCTGACAAAAAGGATTCAATTTATTTTTTATTGGGTAATACTTATACTGCTATTGATAGTCTTACTAAAGCCAATGAGTGTTATTTTTTAGTTTCTAAAACCAGTTCACTTTTCAA
>JAPLER010000268.1 GCA_026391115.1 Bacteroidota bacterium
ATCAATGGCAATCTAGCCCAGTTGGTACTAATACTTGGACTGCTATTGCAGGTGCTACAACAGCAGCAGCAACATTTACCCATCCAAGTGGTGGTAGAGATTATAGATGTGTAGTAACTTGTACAAGCTCTACGCAAAGTTCAAATTCAAGTGTTATTACAATACAATCATTAAACTGTGCCCCACCATTAAATGATGAGGCTTGCGATGCAATGACTTTGGTACTTGATGGTCCAAAAGATTGTCAAAATTCATTTTATGCTACAAATAATTCAACAGACCCATCATTTACTTGTAGCACACCTAATAATACTATTTGGTATAAATACACACCTGCAACTACAGGTGTTGTACAAATTACTTTTAAAACACCTGATACATTGGCTTTGTTTGGTTGGTTAGGTGTTTACACTGCTTCTGGATCTTGTCCAGGAGGTATGACATTTACAGATGTTACCTCAACAACATTAGGTGGTTGCAAATCATTTGGTAATGATACTGTGACCAAAATATCTGCAACGCTTGATGCTGGCATAGAATATTACTTTATGGTTGATGGTGTGGGCGGTGCAACTGGTAATTATTGTATTTCTATTCAAACGCCACCACCTGCACCTGCTACTTGTGCAACAAATGTTTCTCCTGCCGATGCTGCTGTAGATGTTGCAGCACCAAGTGTTTATGTAAAATGGTCACCTGTTGCCAATGCAACTTCATATGATGTTTATTTTGGAACAACAACGCCACCAACTACTTTAAAAGGAACAACTTCTATTGACTCTTTTATGGTTACTGGGTTGGCTTATACTACAACTTACTACTGGTATGTTGTACCTAAAAACTTAGGAGGTAGCCCTACTGGTTGCGATGCTAATACCACATCATTTACAACAATGGCTACACCACCACCACCAAATAATGATGAGTGTGATAGTGCTATCAATATTATAGCTGGTGCAACAGTTACAGGTTCAACTGTAAGTGCTACACAATCTATGGCAGCACAAACTTGCTCTGCATTTACAGGCACTGCTGATGATGATGTTTGGTATATGTTTACTGCTACGCAAAGTGGAGATGTTGATATTAAATCTGTTCCTTTAGGTACAAGTTTCGATGCTGTTGTTGTTGCATACTCTGGAACTTGTGGCTCTTTAACCCAAATAGGTTGTGCAGATACTTCTTTTGGTGGAGGTACTGAAATTGTACACTTAACTGGCTTAAATGCTGGCGAAACTTATTACTTTAGAATATATAGCTATGGTTCAAGTGCTACTGGTCAAGGTGGTTTTAGTGTATCAGTTGCAGGCTCTGCTCTATTACCTGTTTCTATAACTAAATTTATTGGAGAGAAAAAAGGTACTAGCAATTTACTTACTTGGACTACAGCTACAGAACAAAATAATAAAGGCTTTGAATTACAACGCAGCTACAATGGTAATGACTTTTTAAAAGTGAACTTTATAGAGACTAAAGCTACAAATGGCAATAGTGCAACTGTATTGAATTATCAATTTATAGATGCTAAACCATTTGCTGGTATTACTTATTACAGATTAAAACAAATTGACTTGAATGGTAAAACTACTTTAAGTAATGTAGTGGCTATTAAAGGAGATAAAGTAACTAACTTAACTCTTACTGATGTTTACCCTAACCCAACAGCTAAATTGTTAAATGTAGTCATTAGCTCTCCTGTTGACAATAAAGTAAATATTGTAGTAACAGATATAACTGGTAAAGTAGTTAAAACACAAGCAGCTCAAATAACTGTGGGTAACAACAACTCACAAATAGATGTGAGCAACTTGGCTACAGGTACTTATTTAATGAAAGTAATGTGTAGCAATGGTTGCACAAGCACAACTACTAAATTTGTAAAGCAATAGACATTTTTCTTTAGATTTATTTATACAAAAAACCTCGAAGCAATGCGTCGAGGTTTTTTGATATGTAAAAGAAATGTTAAAAATTATTTTGTCAACGGTTTTAACAACACTTTGTAAAATTGAAGTTGCCAATCTTGTAAAAGGTTGGCAACTTTTTTTATGCACTTAAACTTAAACTAAACTTCTTATTGGAAATCAGAATTGTTTTCTTACTGGAAAAGCAATTTGTTTTGGCTGCACAACCAAGTTGTTTTAGCTGCATAAACAGTTTGTCTTTGCTGCACAAACAAGTTGTCTTTACTGCAAAGAATAGTTGGGTATGCTGCAAAGATTATTTTTTGTTGCCTTAAGTAATAACTGAACGTGATATCGATTTTAAAACCACTATTGATTGTGGTTATCTCAAAAAAACATTGAGCATTCAAGAGTAGGGAGGTATGCTTCAAAATGGCACATACCCAAACTGGACTTCCTACATTTGAGAGGACATTGCAACTAAGAGCAATTGCTTACTTTTAATTTTATGACAACAGCAAAAAGGTACTACACAACCGAGTTTAAAATCAAAGCAGTAGAACTGAGCAATTTGAAGGGTTCAGTGAAT
>JAPLER010000028.1 GCA_026391115.1 Bacteroidota bacterium
AAAAATTAAATCTGGTATTGGTTTTAATGCAAACTTTAACACTGTTTTATATAAACAAAAAAGTAATAGTACAGATTTAAACTTTAATACCTCAATTGCTAATCAAAATCC
Organism: Bacteroidota bacterium; assembly: GCA_026391115.1. Taxonomy (GTDB): domain Bacteria; phylum Bacteroidota; class Bacteroidia; order Chitinophagales; family Chitinophagaceae; genus CAIVPM01. Next base: position 112 of record JAPLER010000028.1, read on the forward strand.
AATGTTTGCCAATATTGATTTGAGCAAAAGGCTTTTCGATTTTAGATTAAAAACAGGCTCACCTTGTATTAATGTTGCAACAAGCTCTACCTTAGCCTACGATTTAGATAAAAAGTCTAGAAGCATAGGACTTGAAGATATTGGCTGTTATGAAAAATAATGAAACAAGCTTATTCTAAAACAATTATTCACATTCCTTATTCCCCATTTAGGGGTTAGGGGTAACAACTTAAATTATGAAATTAATTCTTTTGTCAGTAGCAGTAATAGCAACATTGGGCTATGGTTTTTACAAAACAAAATTTGCTCCTAAACCAGTTTATGCAAAAAATGATGCAGATGCAAAACCATCATCAATTCATCAATTTAAAGTAAATGCAATTGATGGCACAACCATTGATTTTGCAGCGTTTAAAGGTAAAAAAGTATTAGTAGTAAACACAGCAAGTGAATGTGGTTATACACCACAATATGAAGGTTTGCAAAAGTTATATGAAGCTAATAAAGACAAACTTGTAATAGTAGGTTTTCCTTGCAATCAATTTGGTGGACAGGAACCAGGAGATGGAAAAACGATTCAAACTTTTTGTAAAAAAAACTATGGCGTTACATTTCCTTTAGCTGCTAAGATTGATGTTAAAGGTGATGCCACTGCACCAATTTACAAATGGCTTTGCAATAAAAGCGAAAATGGCGTTTTAGATGCTACTATAAAATGGAATTTCAATAAGTTTATTTTAGATGAAAATGGAATGCTATTGGCTTATTTTGGAAGCAGTACAAAACCCGATAGCGAAGAAATTGTGAAGTTAATTAAGTAAGAGTATTAAGCAGGTTTTAGTGTTTGACTTTTAACTTTTGAATTTGCAATGAACATAGAACAAATACACGAATACGCTACAAGCCTTTCCAATGTTGAGGTAACACAACCTTTTGGTCCAGATAATATTGTGTATAAAGTAAATGGAAAAATGTTTTTACTTTTAGCAACAGATGAAGAGCCTTTGAAATTTAACGTAAAATGCAATCCTGAATTAGCTATAGAATTACGCGAAAGATTTGATGCTGTTGCCGAAGGTTATCATATGAACAAAAAACATTGGAATACAATAACTATAAATGGAACTTTAACAAATAAACAACTTAAAGAATTTATTGAACATTCTTACAGTTTGGTAATGGCAAATCCACATAACGCAAACGTTCTACATAATTTTTAACAGTTTTTTCTGCTCCTATTATTCTCATTGTACTACATTGCGTCTGCCCAACTATTGTTTGCAATGAAAAAACTTTTTTTACTTCTATTTCTTACTATTAACTATTCACTTGTAACTGTTAACTTAAATGCTCAGCTACCTGCATTTCCAGGAGCAGAAGGTTTTGGAAAATATGCAAAAGGGGGTCGTGGAGGCAAGGTTGTAGAAGTTACAAATCTTAATGATACTGGCGTAGGTAGTTTTCGTTGGGCATTTACGCAACATCCAGACACACCAATTACAATAGTTTTTAAGGTAAGCGGCATAATTGATTTGCAATCTCAATTAAAGGTAAATAGAAGCAACTTTACTGTTGCTGGTCAAACTGCACCTGGCGATGGTATTTGTTTAAAAGGCCATTCTTTTATTTGCAATGGTGCAAGATTAGCAAGTTTAGGTGGCAATCATGGTAATATAATTATTCGTTACTTACGTTCTAGACCAGGCAGTACTTTAAGTACTGGTGTATATGGTTTTGATATGGAAAATTGCCATAATGTAATAATCGATCATTGTAGTTTTAGTTGGGCAAATGAAGAATGTGCTGCATTGTACGATACAAAAAATACTACTGTACAGTGGTGTATAATGAGCGAAGGTTTATATAATGCGGGTCATGCAAAAGGTGTGCGTAGTTATTGTGGTGTTTGGGGTGGTCAAAATGCAAGTTATCATCATAATTTAATAGCACATCAAAATAATAGAACTGTAAGATTCAATGGTGCAAGAGCTCATGATACAGCTGCATTGATAGATTATAGAAATAATGTAATATATAATTGGGTAAGTAGTAGTAGTTGTTATGGTGGCGAAATTGAAATACCTAATGGATATGCACATACCAATATTGTAAATAATTTTTATAAGCCTGGCCCTTCAACTTCATCTACATTAAAATTTATAAGACCCGATTATCCTGCTTCTTCAGTTGCTGTTGCACGTTGGCATTTAAAAGGAAATATAATGAATGGAAATGCAGTTAGAACAAATGATAACTGGCAGGGCGTTGACTTTGCAAGCATTCCTTTAGCAAGTAGAGATAGTGCAAAATGTGATTCTGCTTTTTATGTAACAGATTCTATTCAAATGCAATCTGCACAAAATGCATATGACTCTGTGTTGGTAAAAGTTGGAGCAATTTATCCTTTGCGTGATAGTACAGATAAAAGAATTATTAATGAAACAAAAACTGGTACAGCAACTGGTGTAGGTAGTTTAAATAAGCTAGGCATTATTGATTTACCTAGTGCAGTGGGTGGGTGGAATACATATAATACTTACAATGTGCCAGATGATACAGATCACGATGGTATGCCTGATTTTTGGGAAATAATGAAAGGGTTGGATATTAATAATCCAGAAGATAGAAACGATACTTTGTCTAATGGTTACACAAGATTAGAAGAATATTTAAATAGTATACCAGTTGTAAATACCTTGCCTGTAAGGCTTATAAATTTTTCTGTTCAAAAAATGAATACTACGAATAAATTAAACTGGAGTATTGAAAATAATAATGAACAGGCTAGCTTTATCATTGAAAAAAGTGAAGATGGAAAACAATTTTATTCAATAAAAAGTATTAAATCATCAAACGAAAATGAGTATAGTTGTTTTGATGCAGCAATGAATAAAGGAACAATTTATTACAGAATAAAAATAGCTAATAATAATGGAATATTTTTTTATTCTCCAGTAATTACAGTTGGGAATGTAAAGAAAAATTTTGAAATGAAAGTGTATCCAAACCCTTTACAAGCAAGTAGTTGGTTACACATAAACGCTAAACTAAATAATGGAATTACATTAACCATTTGTGATATCAATGGAAAAGCAATTTGGAAAAATATTACTTCTATTGTTGAGGGAAATAATTTAATAGCCTTGCCTTACGAAAAACTAAGTAAAGGAATGTATTTGTTGCGTATATATGGTATTAATATAGACGAGAGCACTGTTATTATTAAATAAAATACCCAGATAAAAAAATTAGGAAAGTAAAATATAAACTTTATTTAACAACTTGGAATTTACCACTTTCAATAAGTTGTCCTTGTTTATTACGAAGTTGGTAGATGTACAAACCTCTGAAATAGGTTTCAAGGTTTACATTGGTGTGGGCATTAGCAAGTTTAATATCTTCCACTTTTTTACCAATAAAGTTATAGATGGTAATAGTGTATCCTTTTTCTACAAAAGATAAGTCAATATTAATATTGGTAGTAGCAGGATTAGGGTAACACTGAACAAATTTTATCTTAGGTTCATTCGTACCAAAACCCTCACTAGCATTACTTACACTAGCAAAAGTCAAACTACAACTCAACAATAATATTTTGTAAATTTTATTCATTTCTTCACTTCTACAGCGTAAAAGTAGATGGATTTATTATTATTACCAAAAATGATTTTAAGATGGCACATTTATTTTTAATGTGCCATCTTAAAAATTTATTACGCCAATGAAATTAAAGTTGCGTTGATAGCTTCAAAATTTGGCAAATCACCTGCACTTTCCAATACTTCAGCATATTTAACTATACCTTCTTTGTCTATAACAAAAGCACTACGTTTGCTCACGCCCTTCATCCAACCTATAAAATCATTATAAACACAATCGTAAGCAGTAGAAACTTCCTTGTTGAAATCACTTAATAAATCAAAATTTAAGCCTTGCTCTTCTTTAAACTTAGCCAAAGAAAACATCGAATCAACACTTATACCCAATACTACTGCATTAGCATTATTATATGTAGCAATATTATCTCTTACACTACACAATTCTTTGGTACAAACACCAGTAAATGCTAAAGGAAAAAAAAGTAAAAGTACATTCTTGCCTTTTAAATTTTCTAATGTAACAGCCTCTTTTGCTGTATTGTGCAATGTAAAATTTGGAGCCTGTTGTCCTACAGTAATCATTTTTTTAAGTTTAAATTTTGAAAAATTATTTATTAACTTGACAAAAGAAAGTGTAAAACAATTATATGACTTACGAAATAAATAATAGTTGTTGCAGCAAAGTTTTTTACTGCATATCATTTTAACACTTCAACTCGGTTCAAAACTCTACATTTGCCGTCCCAAATTTTTTAATCCGCATCGAGCCTTGTGCCTTTGTCGCTAATAATAAAATAAATGGAAAAAAAATTAGAACGATTAAAACAGCAAGCACTTGAGTATCATAGTCAAGGTCGCCCAGGTAAGATTGAAGTTATTCCAACCAAAGAAGCCAAAACACAAAAAGATTTGTCATTGGCATATAGTCCAGGTGTTGCAGCACCTTGTTTAGAAATAGCAAATGATGTTGAGGATGTTTATAAATACACTGCCAAAGGAAATTTAGTGGCTGTAATAAGTAATGGTACAGCAGTATTAGGATTAGGTGATATTGGACCCGAAGCCAGTAAACCAGTAATGGAGGGCAAAGGAGTGTTATTTAAAATATTTGCAGATATTGATGTTTTTGATATTGAAATTAATGAAAAAGATCCTAAAAAATTTGTAGAAATTGTAAAAGCACTTGAACCCACTTTTGGGGGTATTAATTTAGAAGATATAAAAGCACCAGAGTGTTTTTATATTGAGCAGGAGTTGAAAAAGCAAATGAAAATTCCTGTAATGCATGATGATCAGCATGGCACAGCAATTATTAGTGGTGCAGCTTTATTAAATGCATTAGAACTTCAAAAAAAGAAAATAGATAAAGTAAAAATTGTTGTAAATGGTGCAGGTGCAGCAGCAATGGCTTGTTGTAAATTATATGTAGCATTAGGAGCTAAATACGAAAATTTTATTTTGTTTGATAAAAAAGGTGCTTTGCACGAGGGTAGAACAGATTTGGATGAGAGAAGACCGTTTGCTTGCTCTAAATCAAAAGCAGATTGGGATTTAACAAAAGCTCTTAAAGATTCCGATGTATTTGTAGGGCTTAGTGTGGGAAATGTTGTTACAAAAGAAATGGTAAAATCTATGGCTAAAAACCCAATCGTTTTTGCTATGGCAAACCCAGACCCAGAAATTAGTTATGAAGATGCCATTAGTGTTCGTAAAGACATTATTATGGCAACAGGACGAAGCGATTATCCTAATCAAGTAAATAATGTTTTGGGCTTTCCATACATTTTTCGTGGAGCATTAGATGTGCGTGCAACAACGATTAACGAAGAAATGAAATTGGCTGCTGTAAAGGCTTTGGCTGCTTTAACAAAAGAAGCAGTGCCAGATATAGTTAATCTGGCTTATAAAGAAAAAACAATCACATTTGGCGAAGATTATATTATTCCTAAACCAGTTGACCCACGTTTGTTAAGCACAGTTGCACCAGCTGTTGCAAAAGCTGCAATGGATAGTGGTGTGGCGAAAAAACAAATAACCAATTGGGATGCTTATAAAGTTGAGTTGAACAAACGCTTGGGCTTGGACAATCAGCTATTACGTGTTATTGCAAACAAAGCAAAACGAGACCCTAAGCGTATTGTATTTGCTGAAGCGGATAATTTAAAAATACTTAAAGCTGCAAGTATTGTTTATGAAGAAGGAATTGGTTATCCAATTTTGTTGGGTAATGAAACCAAAATTAATCGTATAGCCGAAGAGAATAGTATTGATATTGCTGACTTGCCAATTATTGACCCACGTAGCGATGAAAATGAAAGCAAAAGAGAGTTGTATGGTGAGTTATTCTTTAAGAAAAGGCAACGCAAAGGCTTTAATCACTACGAGAGTATAAAAGTAATGAAAGATAGAAACCACTTTGGTTGTATGATGGTGGAAATGGGGGATGCAGATGCAATGCTGAGTGGCTTAACAAGAAATTATGCAGATGCTATAAGACCTGCTATTCAAATTATTGGTACAGAAGAAGGCGTGAAAAAGATTGCAGGAATGTACCTGATGATTACAAAAAAAGGCCCTATTTTCTTGGCTGATACAACAGTAAATTTCAATCCTACTGCCGAAGAGTTGGCAGATATTACACAACTTGTAGTAAAAGAAGTAAAATCATTTGGTATTACACCACGTATAGCAATGTTGAGTTACAGTAATTTTGGTAGCAGCGATGGAGATGAAGCAAAACTTGTTGCTAAAGCTACAGAAATTGTAAAACAACGAAATCCTAATTTAATTATTGATGGTGAAATACAAGGTAGTCTTGCTTTTAACAAAGAAATATTAAAAGATAATTACCCCTTTAGTTCTTTAGTAGATCAAGATGTAAATGTATTAATCTTTCCAAATTTAACAGCAGGTAATGTTGCTTATACTTTAATGAAAGATGTAAGCGAAGCAGAAGCTATTGGACCAATATTGTTAGGTGTTAAAAAGCCAGTACACGTATTACAATTGGGTAATACAGTGCGTAATATTGTTAATATGGCGTATATTGCTGTACTTGATGCCCAGTTAAAATCTAGATTAGATACTACAGTAGAAGTAGAAAGAACAAATTGGTGGAAAAGAATGAGAAAGAAAAAGAAATAAAATGTCAATCATAAGACTAAGGCAAGCAGAAAGGCTTGCCTTTTGTTTGTCTTGTCCTATGATAGGTTGACTCTTTTCTTAAAAAATTAATTCAATGCTTTATTTATGTATAAGAACTTGTTTTATAGGAGATATAAGCGTGTTGTTTTGTGTGTCGTCAATTAGTGTGAATTTTAGTTTTCTTTTTCTACCAACAGCCTTTCACATACAATATTGCTTAATACTTCTGCCTGTCTTTTCCCGTAGCTAACAACCATTGATTTGTCGAACTCTTCTATTGACTTGATTCTTATTTTTAAACCCAGTCGCATTTCACGGGTATTAAGAAACTTTAAAAAGTCAGATGAAGTGTTTATTACAGCTGCTAATTTTACTGTTTCGCCTGCTTTACAATCGCTTAATTTATTGTATTCTATCCAAACCACTTTTCCGGTTTTGTCAGGAATAGGTGAGCCGTGAGGGTCAACTTTTGGGTAGCCAAGCAATTCGTCCATTTTATCAAAAAAAACAGGCGATTGTATATGCTCAATTTGCTCTGCTATATCGTGAACATCTTCCCATCCCATTTTCATTTTATCAACTAAAAACATTTCTGTTAAACGATGTTTACGAATAATTAAGCCTGCTTCTTTTCTGCCTTTGTCTGTTAGGCGAAGGGGTTTGTAGCTTTCGTAATGCACCAATTTTTTTTCAGAAAGTTTTTTCATCATACTCGTTACAGTAGGCATCTTAATATCGAGGCTTTTAGATAGTTCAGCAACATTTACTTCTCCTGCATTGTTGGCAATGTTGAACAATGCTTTTAAATAATTTTCTTCCGTTAATGAATTCATAAGGCAAAGCTAATAAAATTTGTTTCTTCAAAGGCTATAAAATGTTTTAACAATATATTATTATTTGTTTGATAAATCTAACAATATACTTTTGTGAATCTAAAGTTATATTCAGAATAATGCAAAAATATTTTTATAAGCAAACCTTTCTAATTGCCTTAATGCTTATTACTGCTCAACAATCAATAAAAGCACAAACTATAAGTGGTATAGTAAAAGATGCCGAAACGCAGCAACCGATTGACTTTTGTAATATTCTTATCTTGAAATCATCAATTGGTACTACCACAGATGCTTATGGAAAATTTAAAATTTCATTTCCTAAAAATACTTCTATTACAAAGTTGGTTTTTTCATCTTTAGGTTACAAGACTGATACTATAGAAGTTTCAGCTGAAAAATATTTTTATGAAATATTATTAAAACCCACACAAAGTATTTTAAATGAAGTGGTAATTACTGGCGTTTCAAAAGCAACACTATTAAGAGAAAACCCTATTGCGATTGTTAGTATTGGAACTAAAGCTATTGAAACTACCACAGAAAGCAATATTATTGATGCTTTGGTAAAAAATGTTGCAGGGTTGAATGCTGTAAAAACGGGCCCTAATATTTCTAAACCCTTTATCCGCGGCTTGGGCTATAACCGAGTACTTACATTGTATGATGGCATAAGACAAGAGGGGCAACAATGGGGCGATGAACACAGTATAGAAGTAGATGCCTACAACATTAGCAAAGCCGAAGTAGTAAAAGGTCCTGCAAGTATTATGTATGGTTCTGATGCTGTTGCAGGCGTTGTAAGTTTGATGCCAGAAATGCCTGTAAATAGAGATGAAAAAATAAAAGGAAAATATTTTAGTGAGTATCAAAGTAACAATGGTTTAGTGGGTAATGCCATTAGGCTTACTTATTCAAAAAATCATTGGTCTTATGCCATAAGAGGCTCACACAGAATAGCTAAAAACTATATGAACAATATAGATGGAAGGGTTTATAATACGGGCTTTAGAGAAATAAACGCTTCATCCACCATACAACATTTTAGCAAAAACGGTTACTCAAATTTAAACCTAACGCTTTATGATAATTTGCAAGGAATACCTGATGGCAGTCGTGATTCGCTTACTCGAAAATTTACCAAACAAATTAAGGAGGGCAGCAGTGATGATATAAAAAACCGTCCTATTGTTTCAGATGACGAATTAAATTCGTACACCCTTAGCCCTTTGCATCAACACATTCAACATTATAGGATTTACAGTAACAATCATTACAAATTTGGTGATGGCGATGTTGACTTTTTGTTAGCTTTTCAGCAAAATATTCGAAGGGAATACAATCATCCAACAGCAATAAAACAAGCTGGACTTTTTGTTAGGCTCAATACAATTAATTATGGCTTTAGATATAATGCACCAACTATTTTTAATACTGATATTTCGGTTGGAGTAAATGGAATGTATCAAAATAACAAAAGCAAAAACGCTACCGATTTTCCTATACCCGATTATAACTTATTTGATATTGGTAGCTATGTTTTTGCAAAATGGAAAAAAAACAGATTGACCATAAGTGGCGGTTTGAGATATGATAACCGACATCTGAAAGGAAATAATTTTTATACAGCCACTAATCCAGTAAATGGTTTTGACAAACAAGTTTTTCAGCTTGATACTGTTGGGGCTTATTTACAGTTTGCTGCATTTGATAAAACATTTAATGGTACATCAGTAAGCATTGGGGCAACCTATCAACTTAACGAACACATAAACCTGAAAGCCAATGTTTCAAGAGGTTACAGAGCACCAAGCATTACTGAATTTGCATCAAACGGATTAGACCCTGGTGCTCACATTATTTATTTGGGTAACAGAAATTTTGCACCCGAATTTAGTTTTCAACAAGATATTGGTATGGATTTTCAATTCAAAAATTTTTCGGCAACTGCAAGTATATTTAACAACAATATTGAACAATATATTTATTTATCGCAATTAACAGATGCCAATGGAAATGCTGTTTTGGATGCACAAGGAAATAAAACTTTTCAGTACCAACAGGCTAAGGCACAATTATATGGATTAGAAGCTACTTTTAGTTGGCATCCTTCAACTCTTAAAGGCTTTTCGTTTGAAAATTCTTTTTCACTAATTTATGCCTACAACAAAAAGAATGATTTTAAAGGTAAAGGAATCGATGGTGAGTATTTGCCTTTAATTCCTCCTGCAAAATTGTTAAGCAGCTTTAATGAAGAATTTAAAACTAAATCAAAAGTGTTTTCTTCTGTTAAATTGAAAGCAGAGATTGACTATAGTGCTCCACAAAATCGCTATTTGGCTTTGAATAATACCGAAACAGCAACACCACGTTTTACACTTTTTAACTTTTCAATAAACACACAAATAAATTATTCAAAAACGAATGCTGTACAATTTCAAGTACAAATGAATAATGTTTTTGACAAAGCCTATCAGTCTAACCTTAGTAGATTGAAATATTTTGAGTACTACGAAAGTTCACCTAATGGACACTTAGGAATGTATAGTATGGGCAGAAACATTTGTTTAAAAGCCATTCTATCATTTTAGATTTGCTTTCTTTGAGTATATTCCAAATATGGCTTACTATGTAAACTATTATATACAAGTTAGATATATAGAGTTCATTACTAGGTAGGTTTGTGGGTGCAATAAGTGTAATTAGCAAAAGTAGTAGTAATGCAAAAAGACACTATTTAGGTAGGCTCTTTTTTTGCAACAATATTTCTTCTCTTAGTTTTGTATAAAACCAAGGGAAGACCTTCAAATAATCTATAAGCAAAAGCATATATAATCCCATCAGGCAACTCACTAGCTCCAACATAAAAGCTATCATCCTTCGTTGCAAAGCCTACTATCCTTCGTTCAACCTTCGTTGCAAAGCCGTGTATAAGTCGTGTACACCCCTTACTAAAGCCTATCAACTTATATATCCTATTTCTATTGGTATCACTTTTCATCAATACCATTTGTAATACTAGCTTTAAGCTGTGATATGCTATCTGTTGATTAAAAAAATAATGTTTATTGCACACGCTTCTTCTTAATAGAAATAAGCTATCAGTACTAGTCCAGTTTTTTATTAATACAATACAACTATTTGCACAGTATTTGCGTATCTATTTTATAAATGTTGTGTATAAACACACCACAGCATCCTAAGTTATTCCATAAAAAGATTGGAATATTGATTTGCTGTTACATTAGCTAAACAAAAATTAATACTTTGACAGACACCATCATCAACCTAGACTCAGTAAATCCTATTGAATTTTTTGGTGCTAACAATGCCAAATTAGATTTACTTAAAAAGAAATTCCCTTTGCTAAAAATCCTTTCTCGTGGCACACAAATAAAGATATCTGGTGCACCCGAGCAAATAGAAAATGCCAAGGAAAAGATTGATTTAATTGTTCAGTATCTGGAAAGAAATGGACACCTGAGCGAAGGATATTTTGAGCAAATTTTAGGAGGAGATGATGCAGAAGTAATTGACAATTTTGTAGATAAAAACCCTAACGATATTTTAGTATTTGGTCCCAATGGTAAAACAGTAAGAGCAAGAACTGCCAACCAAAAGAAAATGGTTGCAGCAGCTGATAAAAATGATATTGTTTTTGCTATTGGTCCTGCAGGTACTGGTAAAACCTATACTGCTGTGGCACTAGCTGTAAGAGCATTAAAAAACAAAATAGTAAAGAAAATTATTTTAACTCGCCCTGCTGTAGAAGCTGGAGAAAATTTAGGTTTTTTGCCTGGAGATTTAAAAGAAAAAATAGACCCATACTTAAGACCATTATATGATGCACTTGATGATATGATACCAGCAGATAAATTGGGGTATTATATGAGTACTAGAACCATAGAAATTGCACCTTTAGCATATATGCGTGGTAGAACATTAGATAATGCTTTTATTATTTTAGATGAAGCTCAAAATACCAATGACCTGCAATTAAAAATGTTTTTAACACGTATTGGTGCTAGTGCAAAAGCTATTATTACTGGCGACCCTACACAGGTGGATTTGCCAAGAAATATGCAAAGTGGTTTAACAAAAGCTACCAAAATATTAAGAAACATTGAAGGTATAAGCTACATAGAACTAAGTGAAGAAGATGTGGTGCGTCATAGATTGGTAAAAGCAATTATTAAAGCATATAATAAAGATGCAGAAGAGAATATGAAATAAATATTGATAAGTTTATTTAAACAAAGAGCCCACAATAATTGTGGGCTCTTTGTTTAATACCATATTGTTAATGTAATTATTTATACTCTCCAAATTCTTTTCTCAGCACATCTGCAATTTCTCCCAATGTGCATTTAGCTTCTACTGCATTAATTACAAAAGGCATTAAGTTGATGCCATCTTTTGCAGCAATAGCAATACTTTCAAGACATTTGGTTGCTTTGCTATTATCTCTCTCACTTTTCAATTTATTCAACTTGTCTATTTGTATTTGCCTAATACTATCATCTATTTTAAATGCAGGAATTGGGGCTTCTTTGTCAATAGTAAATTTATTTACACCTACAATTATCTTTTCTCCACTTTCAATATTGCGTTGGTACTCGTAAGCACTTCTTGCAATTTCATCTTGCATAAAACCAGTTTCAATAGCAGCAACACTGCCACCCATTGCATCAATTTTATTGATTAAATCCAAAGCTTTTTGTTCAACTTCATTGGTAAGGCTTTCAACAAAATAACTACCAGCCAGTGGGTCTACAGTTTCTGCAACTCCACTTTCAAATGCAACAACTTGTTGTGTTCTTAATGCAATACGTGCTGCTTCTTCTGTTGGTAAGCTCAAAGCCTCATCATATCCATTGGTATGCAAACTTTGAGTGCCGCCCAAAACAGCAGCCAATGTTTGAATAGTAACCCTGCTCACATTATTTAAAGGTTGTTGGGCTGTTAAAGTGCTGCCACCTGTTTGTGTGTGAAAACGCAACATCATTGCTTTTTCATCGGTTGCACCAAGCTCTTTCATAATGCTTGCCCACATTCTACGAGCTGCTCTAAACTTGGCAACTTCTTCAAATAAATTATTATGAGCATTAAAGAAAAAAGATAATCTTTTGCCGAACACATTAATATCCAAACCCTTTTCCAATGCAGCTTTCACATAAGCTTTACCATTGCTTAGTGTAAATGCAATTTCCTGCACAGCAGTACTCCCTGCTTCACGAATATGATAACCAGAAATGGAGATGGTATTCCACTTTGGTAAGTCTTTACTACACCATTCAAAAATATCAGTGATAATTCGCATTGATGCTTTTGGTGGATAGATATAAGTACCACGAGCAGCATATTCTTTTAAAATATCGTTTTGAATTGTGCCAGTAATTTTCTTCAAATCTGCACCTTGCTGTTTTGCAAGAGCAACGTAAAACGCCAACAAAATAAAACCGCTTGCATTAATCGTCATTGATGTAGAAACATCTTCCAATTTAATACCAGCAAACAAGCGTTCCATATCTTCAATAGAATCAATAGCTACGCCTACTTTTCCCACTTCACCTTCTGCCAATTCGTGGTCGCTATCGTAACCTATTTGTGTAGGCAAATCAAATGCAACACTTAAGCCACTTACACCTTGCGATAGTAAATTCTTCTGCAGTGCTAAAACCTGCATACTGCCTCATAGTCCACAGCTTTCCACGATACATATCTGGTTGAATGCCACGAGTAAAAGGGAATTGACCAGGAAGTTCGTTTCTTGTTTCTTGTTCCTCGTTATGTATGTAGAGTTGGTTTATTTCAATACCACTATCATTATATTTCTTATTCATATAGCAAATTGTTGCAATTTAATCGTTGAATTATTGTTGTATCATTTTCTTAATAACCTTTTTTCCATTTCTATAAATAACTTCTACAAAAACCATTTTAGTTTTATTCTTTGGTAAATGAATAGCGATATTTTTTTCCTGAAACAAATATTTTGATTGATGTAGTAAAACGCCAAGAGTATTGTAAACATTAACTTGTGTAATATTTTTTGAAAGTTTACAGTTGATTGTATTTACAAAAGGATTAGGATAAAAGTTAATTTCATCAACAGGCTTTTCAGTATTGTACTGTAGTTTGTCATCATTATTTTTTATTGCTAAAGGAGTGCAAACTGGTGGTGTAATACTATTACTCGAATCTATTTGTAGCACGCCATTATTTACATACCAATGTTGCCAAATTCCTCCAGTTGCATTGTTAAATGTATTTAAGTTAAATGAATTATTTGCTGTAGCACTTCCTTTTATTCTGTAAACTTTTAAAGCAGCATTATTTTGTGTCCAAGTAAGTTTGGTATTAG
>JAPLER010000012.1 GCA_026391115.1 Bacteroidota bacterium
GGCAATGGCTGCTTTACAAGTTTTAAAAGATGAGCAAATGACTGAAAATGCAGAAGCAATGGGAGTTTTGTTAAGAGAAGAGTTGGCTAAATTGAATTCCCCTTTTATTAAAACGATACGTGGTAAAGGGTTATTAAATGCAATTGTTATTGAACATAGTAATCCTGAAGCGAGTTGGGATTTATGTTTAGCATTAAAGGACAATGGGTTACTTGCTAAACCAACTCACGGCGATAAAATCAGATTTGCACCTCCATTGGTAATTAATAAAGAACAAATAATGGAATGCGTTGCTATTATTGGTAAAAGTCTAGAAAGTTTAAAGTAGACTAATTTTAAATATAAAGGTGAGCAATTGGGTTGTATTAACACCAAGTTGCTCACCTTTTTTTATTAAGTCATTTTTATCTACAACCCAAAACTCAATCCACCGCTAATCCATCTTTTAGGCATTATTGAACCCAACAAATCAGAGTAAGATTTATCATAAAAATTATTTGCCTGAATAAATGCACTGCAATGTTGCTTGGTAAATAAATAACTCATTTTTACATTAGCAACAAAATAGTTGTTACTAATAACAGCGTTAATACCACTTGCAGCGATTTCGCTTCTTTCTTTGTACAATCCATTAACTGCTATGCTCCAGTTTTTAAAACTATATTGCACATTGTAATTCAATAAAAATGTTGCGTGAGAGTTAATGTAGAAAGATGTTTTTGTGTTGCTATCTGCACTTCTACTTTGTAACCAAGTTGCACCTAATGTTACAAACAATTGATGCTTGCCCCAGGTTTTATTAAACTGTGTAGCAAGTTCTAAGCCTGCAGTATTTACTTTAGATATATTTAATGCTAAAGCATATACACCAGTTGCACTAAGGTTGTCTTTTCTAGGCATATTGGCGTAAGGTGTAGTTACAAAATCTATCAAGTTGGTTTGATTTCTTTGAAACCAGCTGGCTGTAAATTTCCAGTTGTTTTTTACCCAGTAGTCTGCACCAAATTCATAGCTCAACGATTGCTCTGCGTTCAAATTAGCATTGCCAATACTACCACTAGTTACTAAAGCTTTACCATAATTATTATAGCGTTCTGTAAAGTCTGCATCACGAATGGTGTTGCCAATACTAAATCTCAATTGGGCATTTTTTATTTTATAAGATGTGTTTAACTGTGCTGTTATTTTATTGCCAAAGCCATTACTGTTATCATATCTTACAGCAGAGGTAGCAAACAAATTTTTGCCAAATTGTTTTTGCAATACTGCAAATATTCCTACTTGTGGCACACTATGATTTCCCCTGTCGTTACTACTGATTTGTTTATTGATAAACTGAACACCAGTAGTAAGCGAGGTATTATTTAACATTTTTTTGTTATACACTACTTGTGTTTGAAACAAGCTAGCATTATTATCATTTGCAGCAACGGCTGTATTAAACTTATAATAATCGTTTACTTTTTTGTATCCAGCATCAATACTTAATTTGTTTGTTCCTTTTTCATACTGCAATTGCAAATGATTCCACCAGGTTTTCACTTGCTCATAGGCAGTATCGCTTTTAAAGCTGGTGTAAAAGTTTTGAGCTGCAAAATCTCTGTTGTCGTAGGCTGTTCTTAATGCAAGGTTCCAGTTTTTGCCAATAGCATTGGCATAAGAAAAAGATGCTGTAGTATTGTGTACATAGCCATTGATACCACGTTGCGGCTGCCCATAAGTATTGTTGCTTAAAATACCACCAGCAATTGTTTGCTTATTCTTTTTATACAATCCACCAATATTTACATTGAATAGTCCATATTCACCACCTGTAAATTGAGCTTGTATTTGTTTGTTTTTGGTGATGTTGTTACTATGAAAACATTTTGTAATAATATGTATTAGACCGCCAACAGCCTCTGTGCCATATATTGCAGATGCAGCACCAAACAAAATTTCAATCCTATCAATCTCTGCAGGTGCCATAGGTATATAACTACTAAAATGTCCAGTTAATGGGTCATTTAATCTAATACCATCAAGCACCACAAGCACCTGCTGAAAAGTACCACCTCTAATTACAATATCTGCTTGTGCACCCATTGGTCCACGTTGTTGTACTTCAACACCTGGTAAATACTTTAACAAATCATCAATAGATTGAATAGGTTGTTTGGCAAACTGCTCTCCTTTAATTACTGTAATATTTCTTCCAGTTTCCGATGCTTTAATAGGTGCAATACTCGATGTTACTGTTACTGGGTTAAGTGTGTTGTCTTGTGCATTTACATATATACTGCTAGCTATTAAGCCAAACAGTAAACAAGATTGTTTAAATATGCTTCTCATTATTTTCTTTTTTAGGTCGGCAAATGTAGGGGAGTAAAAAAACAGAGCCTACCTCTAATGTATTTTAATGTTTTAGTAGAAATTAAATTTTGCCACAAAGGCACTCTGTAAATAGATTATCGGCAAATATTGTCAATACTTTTATGCCCACAACCATCATTTCTGCCAATTTTTCACCCAAACTTCAATGGCAGCATTATTGAATAATAGCAAGTCGAAAAAGTCAGAAGAGTCGATAAACCACAACAATAACAAATCTACTAATGGTCTCTCGGTTTTTCTGAATGTTAACTTGTAACAATTAAATTTAAAATAAAATGGGAAAGATCATTGGGATTGACTTAGGAACAACCAACAGCTGCGTTAGCGTTATGGAAGGTAACGAACCTGTAGTAATTGCAAACGAAGAAGGTCGTAGAACCACGCCTTCGGTAGTTGGTTTTTTAAAGAATGGAGAAAGAAAAGTAGGAGATCCTGCTAAACGTCAGGCAATCACTAACCCGCACAACACTATTTCTAGTGTGAAGCGTTTTATGGGTAGAAAGTTTGATGAAGTAACTGAAGAAATCAGCCATTGGAGCTATAAAGTAGCAAAAGGTGACAATAATACTGTTCGTGTTGACATTGATGGCAGATTATACACGCCACAAGAAATCAGTGCAATGGTGTTGCAAAAAATGAAGAAAACCGCTGAAGATTATTTAGGTGTTGAGGTTACAGATGCTGTTATTACAGTACCTGCATACTTTAACGATGCTCAAAGACAAGCAACTAAAGAAGCTGGTGAAATTGCTGGTTTAAATGTAAAAAGAATTGTAAACGAGCCTACTGCTGCTGCATTGGCTTATGGTTTAGATAAAAAAGGACAAGATCAAAAAATTGCTGTGTTCGATTTAGGTGGTGGTACTTTTGATATTTCTGTGCTTGATTTAGGAGACGGTGTATTTGAAGTTAAATCTACCAATGGTGATACACACCTGGGTGGTGATGATTTTGATAAAGTTATTATGGATTGGTTAGCTGATCAATTTAAAACCCAGGAAGCTATTGACTTGCGTAAAGACCCTATGGCTTTACAACGTTTAAAAGAAGCTGCTGAAAAAGCAAAAGTTGAATTATCTTCTTCTACAGAAACAGAAATTAACTTACCATACATTACTGCTGTTGATGGCGTGCCTAAACACTTGGTAGTAAAATTATCTCGTGCAAAATTTGAAGCATTAGCCGATAAATTATTTGACAGATGTTTGAAACCTTGCGAAGCAGCATTGAAAGATGCAGGATATTCTACATCTCAAATTGATTAAGTTATTTTAGTGGGTGGTTCTTCTCGTATTCCTAAAGTGCAGGAAATTGTAGAAAAATTCTTTGGTAAAAAAGCTAACCGTAGTGTAAACCCTGATGAAGTAGTAGCAATTGGTGCAGCTATTCAAGGTGGTGTATTAACTGGTGAAGTAAA
>JAPLER010000046.1 GCA_026391115.1 Bacteroidota bacterium
AACGTTATAGGTGCCTGCTTTAAAAAGAATTGCACCTCTAAAACCATCACTTCCAAGAGGCATTGCAGCAACTGTGTTTATTGCATTTTGAACATTATTTAAATTATCGCCAGCCACAGGAAAAATTGTTAATACAACAGGAACATTGGGAATTGAAACTTCAGAATTCATATAACCAACATCACTAAAATCAGGTACTGTATTACCTTTTGCATCTGGCGTATAAACCAGTTTTCCATTTGTACCAACAGATACTAATGTAGATGTTTGAGAAATAGATGTAAATGAAAGCACTAAAAACAAAGATGAAAACAATCCAACTTTAATAGTTTTATTAAAAAAATATGGAATTATTTTCATCTTCTTAAAGGTTTTACAAAAATGTATTTATATAAATGATTAAGATGTTAACTTCTATGTGAAGTTATTTTTTCTCTTGAGATTTTAAATATTCTAATAATTGTTTTTTTAAATCTGCTGCTGCTTTTGCATATTCTTTCTCATTAGCAACATTTACTTTTTCCAAAGGGTCTTTTACATAGTCGTACATTTCTGCAGCATATATTCTATCTTCTGTAAAGTGCTCTTCACTTCTAAAATTATTGTTTAGCCATAATGTAAATCTGTAGTTATTATTTCTTAAGCTATAGCCCATAAGTTTAGGACTAGTATATCCAGTCAATTTTTTAAACTCACCACTTTTAATATTTCTTGGATATTGGCTAATAGAATACTCTTTTACTTTAGCCTTATTATTTTTCATAATAGGAGCCAAACTTTTGCCTTGTGCAGACTTTGGAATTTCTAAACCAGCAAGGTTGCAAATAGTTGGAAACACATCAACGTGCTCAGTCATTGAAGTTGTTTTACCAGCTTTATAACCTGGTGCAGCAAAAATTAATGGAGAGCGTGTTGCTTGTTCAAAGTTGGTGTGCTTACCCCAAATGTCGTGATCACCTAAATGCCAGCCATGATCTCCCCAAAGAACAATAATGGTGTTTTTTAAAATTCCTAAAGAATCTAAAGTATTTAATAAAATTCCAACTTGTGCATCTGTATAACTTACAGCTGCATAATAGCCATGTATTAATTCTTTTTGCTTTACAGGTTTTAAACCAGCTCTTAAATCCTCTTTTGTAAATGTTGTAAATTCTGGTATATCAGTATAATTACGTAATTCACCAGAGGTTTCATAAGCTAAGAAAACTTCGTTTTTTGCATGTTCTTGAAATGGAGCTAGTGGCATTTCTTCTCTGTTATATAAATCCCAATATTTTTTTGGAGCAATAAAAGGTAAATGTGGTTTATGAAAACCAACAGCCATAAAATATGGTTTACCCGCTTTTGTTAAATTAATAATTTGATTTTTTGCAATTAATGCAGAAACGCCATCTTCATAAGCATTATCAGGCAAGTCTAAGCATTCTGTTGCTGGACCACGCTTTGATTCCCCTGTAGCTTCAGGATCATCATTATCTTTTTCTTTTTTGCCTTTTTCTTTTTTACCCTCAGCTTTTGCTATTTCAAATTCAAGTGCACGTTTTTTTAAATCGGCTGCTTGATAATGTTTGAATGCTGGTTCGCCTAAACCATTTGCATAATCGCTTGCACTAGGTCTTAAAAAAGGTATTGACCAAGATGGTTCATCAGATTTTTTATCTGCCGAACTTGGATGGTAGATTTTACCTACACCTGATGTTGTGTAACCTTGCGATATCAAGTATTCTGGTAAACTAAGTGTGTTAGGATTTGCTTCACGCATCTTAGTTTTCAAGTCCCACATTTTAGTAATGTCAGGTCTTGTAAAACACTGTACCCATATTTGCCAACCTATCAATGTTTGGGGTTTTTACTAATTTATCACCATAACAACCAAGTATAGGTTTTAAATCATCTATTGCAATAAAAAGCACATTTGGCTTCTTTTTTTCTTGGGCAAATAAAGTGCTAACACCAAGCAATATGGTGAAGCTAAAAAACCAAATTGATTTTTTCATTGTAATATTTTTTTTAATTTTTAAGAAATAAAATCTTCACGCATTGGACTAAATACATCAATTAATAAGCCATCTTCTAAACAAACTGCTCCATGCATTAAATTAGGTGCTGCATAAAACACATCTCCTGCTTTTAAAACCTTTTTTTCTCCATTAACTTCTACTTCAAATTGTCCTTTTGCAACATAAGATACTTGTGAATGATAATGATTATGCAGGGAACCTACACCACCTTTTTCAAAAGCAACTTTTACTAGCATTAAGCTATTGTCGTAAGCCATAATTTTTCTTTTTACACCAGGTGCAACAGTCTCCCATTCTTTGCTATCTGCTTCATAAAAATGAGGTACTAATTCTAATGTTGTTTCTTTGTCTATCATAAACCAAAATTTAAATTGTTTTTAATTTTATTAATAACCAGAGTTTTGTGGTATTGAAATTCTTGTATTATTATCTATTTCTCTTTGAGGAATTGGCAACATCATTCTATTGGTTTTTGCAAAACTTTGCAAATCTGAAAGTGAAGTTGTTGGTGATGGATATTTACTATAATGCCCTGGATACATTAACGCAAAATGATCTTGCATTGTTTTTTCAACAGTAATTGTTGACATTGTAGTATTATAACGAAGTAAATCGAACCAACGATGATTTTCGAATGCCAATTCAAATCTTCTTTCTTTAGACAAAGCTCTTTCAAATTGTTGTAAAGAAAGTGTTGTTGATAAAGCAACTAGACCAGCTCTTGATCTTGTTTGATTCATTAATGCAATTGAAGCAGGCGTATAGCCTTTTGCTTCTGCAAGCATTAACAACACATCAGCATATCTAAGCACAGGCCAATCATTTTCTCCATCGTTTTCAAAAGCAACAAATGAAACGTGCTTTTTTGGATAATAAGCTAAAGAACTTGCCCCATTTGGTGCATATAGTCCAAAATTACCTTCCATTCTTTTATCACTATAAAAAGTAACCAAAGCATTACCTGTACTATCTTTTGATAGATTTGGTGCACTTAGATAAATAGTTTTACCATTAACAGCAGTTACAGTAGTTCCAGCAGCAACCTGAGGTCCCATTACTCTTAAACCTACAGTTATTGGAAATGCACTTGATGGTGTAGATTTAAGAACAATAAACATTGAATCTTTTGATATAAATGCTTTTGGTTTTAAGTACGCCATACTATCATACAATTCGTAAGCTGGGTAATTAAATCCACTGCCATCGCCATTTACTATTGCAGAGCCACTTTTTAATGGAGCAAATAGATTAGGAAATGGTGAGCCTAAGCCAACTCCACCAGATTTATATCTAATTGCAAATAACATTTCAGAGTTCATTTCATTACTTGTAGAAAAAATGTTTGCATAATTACTTTGTAAACTATATCCACTGCTATTTATTACATCTTGTAATAAATTTGCTGCATCATTTTTTCTATTTAATGTTAAATAAACCTTGGCTAAAAGTGCTTTAGCAGACCAAGAGTTGGCTCTGCCTAAATCTGTTGAAGCAATGCTAGCAAATGGAAGTTGATTTCCATTATTTGCTGCGTTAGATAAATCTGCAATAATTAATTTGTAAATTTCATCAATTGAACTTCTGTTAATTGATTTTGCATCTTCAGGAGAAATAGGTTCGTGAACCAAAAAAACGCCACCG
>JAPLER010000139.1 GCA_026391115.1 Bacteroidota bacterium
GAAGGATTAAATATTGACAATGTTTTAAAACAAAATGGAGCAGAATGGATGGCAAGAAACGGAGAGGAGTTTTATACTTCTCTTGGCTTTAAGCCTTTGCCAGCAACATTCTGGAGCAAGAGCAGTTTATTTCCTGTTGCTGCTAATGCAGGATACACCAAAAATAACCACGCTAGTGCGTGGCATATAGATTTAGAGAATGATTTGCGTAGCTTACAAAGTATAACACCCACAACAGACTACTGGAGTACAGTGTTGCATGAATATGGACACATTTATTATTATCAATGTTATAGTAATAAAAGTATTCCAATGATATTGCGTGGGGGTGCAAACAGGGCTTATCATGAAGCATTTGGAACAATGATTGGTTTAGCTTCTTTACAGAAACCTTTTCTTGAAAATTTGAATTTGATAGAGAAAAATAAAGCTACCAGTGATACTTTAAAATTACTAAAAGACGCTTTAGATTATATAGTTCGTATTCCCTGGGGAAGTGGTGTTATGACAGAGTTTGAGCATAATTTGTATAGCAAAAATTTATCTGTAAATGATTATAATAAAGAATGGTGGAGATTGGTGAAAAAATTTCAAGGAATTGAAGCACCAACTAATAGGGGAGAAGAGTACTGTGATGCTGCTACTAAAACACACATAATAGATGATGCTGCACAGTATTATGATTATTCATTTGCAAATGCTTTGGTATTTCAGTTTCATAATTATATAGCAAAAAATATTTTGCATCAAGACCCACACGCCACAAATTATTGGGGCAGTAAAAAGGTTGGAGATTTCTTAAAATCTGTTATGAGTAAAGGTGCTAGTATAGATTGGAAATTACTGCAACAACAAAGTATTCATAGCAATATGAGTGCAAAACCAATGGTAGATTATTTTGCACCTGTAATGATTTATTTAAAGCGAATAAATGCTGGAAGAAAATATAGTTTGCCAGCGAAATTGGAGTTTTAAACTACTTCATTTTCCATCTAATAAATAAGTTAGTATTAATTGGTGTTTTGCTGGTTTCTATGTTATTGAAAATATTACTAATTGGTTTTGAAAAACTGCATCCTGCATTGAACTTATTGAAGGAATAACTACACTCTACTTTTGCCAAAAAGAAATTAGGTTGTATATAATTCCATTCATTATCGTTTTTACCAACGCTATAAATATTGTCTTTACTTACTGTTTTATCGCTTGTAACAACTTTGTTTTGTAATAATGCACTTTGTGCAAAAAAGCTGCTTACACCTGCACCAATACTTAATTTTGAGGTTAGTTGATGTTGTAACATTATACCAGCTTCTACGCCAATTAGTTTATTTACAGCAATAGTTTGTGTATAAACCGCTTGTTGTGGTAATGCCTGTGTTGCTTGCTGTGTAACAATATTATAGTTTGTACTATTTGCAATGGCTTTGTTGCTAGCATAGTAATTTGAATATGGATTTACAAACAACATTAGTGAGTTTTTGCTACTTAATGTTTTGCTAACCCAAGCTGTTGGAATTAATGCTGCATAGATATTTTTATCTGCATTAGCATCTAGCACATTATAAGCTTTTACAACAGGCATATTAAATTGTAAGCCATAAGAAATGTTTGGTTTTTGTTGTTTATTGCTTTTTGAAGAGTTGTTGTTGGGAGTTTGAGGTTTAGTGTTGTTTTTTATGCTCTTGATTTGTTGATTGCTTGTATTATTTTCTATTTTTTTATTTGATGTTGCATCATTATTTGTTTTATCTGTAATATCTTGTTTTAATTTAGTAATAGTTGATTGACTAATTGATAAATCGTTATTTAACTGTGTAATATTTTTTTTGCTTTGTGTAGCATCTTGCAGTGTTTGTGCTAGTGTTAAACCAGACTGTATAATATTTGCATTTGATTGTGCTTTATTTTTTTTGAATTGTGTAAGATTGTTACTTCTTCGTGGAATATTTTTTCTGCTTTGTGTAAAATTTTTTTTGCTTTGTGTAATGTTATCTTGCTTGTGTGTAATATCATTTTTGCTTTGTGTAATATTATTTTTGCTTTGTGTAATATTATTTTTGCTTTGTGTAAGATTTTCTTGCTTGTGTGTAATGTTATGTTGACTTTGTGCAACATTCTCTTCGCTTTGTGCTTTATCATCATTCTTTTGAACAATAATTTCATTTTTTACAACGGCTTTATCGTTAATTTTAGCGTTATTATTCATAAATATTGCACTGCCACCCAAGCCTATCGCAAGTAGCGTAAACCAAAAAACAATAAATCTTCTTTTCTTTTTTTCTCTTCTAGCTTGTTCTTTATCTAAAGCAGGTTTTAAACTGCTCCAAGCTGTATCAAAATCTATATTCATTTTATTATTCGTTTGCATAAAACAGGTGTTTATTATTTGCAAAATGTGTTCTTAATTTATTTCTACCATCATTCAAATGCCACTTTACTGTACCTTCTTTCATATTTAATTTATATGCAATTTCTTTTATTAAAAAGCCTTCTATATAAAATAAATTAAATACTGCACGAGTTGTAATAGTGAGTGTTTTTAAAAAGGTATATACAATTTCTTCGTTGTAAGGCTGTAAAGGATTGCTACTGCTTTCTAACTGTACTTCATGGGTTAATTGTTGCGATTGTGGCTGTATTTTTTGATGACGTAAATGTGATATTGCAGCATTGCGTACAATGACATATATCCAAGCATATAACCCTCCTTTTTGAGGATTATACTTTTCAATATTGTTAAACACTTGTAGCATACCATTGTTCATTGCTGTGATGATATCATGTTCATCATCAAAAAACTTACTGCATAGTACCAATAAATCAGGATAAAACTGACGATACAATTTTTCCTGACTTATTCTGTCGTAAGCAATACAGCCTTTGATTAATATGTTTAATTCTTCATTCAATAGTTAGTTTTTGGTCTTTGGTGTTTAGTCTTTAGTCTCTGGTCTTTGGTCTTTGGTCTTTGGGTTTTGGGTTTTTGTCTTTGTTATTTTACTGTTTTAGTAGTAAAACTAATTAAATTATTATCGTTAAAATTAATAGTAAATGTGCCATCTGTAGCAACACTTATACTGCCCGTAAAAGTTTTGTTTTGATAATTAATACTAAAGGGGTAAGTATTACCTGAAACCATATTGCTAAAACTGCTTGTAGCATTAGGTTGTATAATATTGCTGCAACTGCTTGCAGCAATATTTACCCCATTGAAACTTAAAATATATTTACCATTTTTGCTATAAGCATCTACAATTATTTTATCGCTACTGCATTTGTATTTATATGTTGCAGTGCTTGTAAATGCCAAGTTTTTAATACCATTAACTACAACCACACTTGGCGTTATGCTTAATTTATCGCCCAAAATAAATGGCACATTTAAAGTATTGTTAACTGGCGAATCGCTAACCCAAACTGTTCTTGTTTCTACATTGTTACCATTGCGAACAGTTACATATTTTGCTCCTGCTGATTGAAAACTTACTGTAACAGCGGTAAAATCTGCATTGAATTTTTTTAATGTTGATGGAATGCTATTGATGCTCCAATTGCTATCTTGCATTGGTTGCGATGGATTGTGTACTGTGAATTCAACATCTTCATCAATACCTACATTAACAAACTTAGATGCACCGAGTCCAAAATTGCTACCAAACTCTTTGTAAACAGTGTTGTTAACAGTTACAACATAAGTACCTTGTTTATTGTTGCTGTTTTTGGCTGTAACTGTGTATGTGCCAGCATTAGCAAAGCTTACAGTAGCATAATCTCCAATGTTGTCTATTGTTACACCTGTTGGAGTATTACATTGCCAAACCACATTTTGTTCCTTAGTGTTATCGCCAAAGGATAATAATACAGGTTCGTTGCGTTGCACATTGTCTTTTGTTTCGGTAAACAAATTATCAATAGTGCTGTTATTACTTGTTTCTTTTTTGCAGGATGCAAAAAGAAAAACTGCAATAATTATGGTTAAATATTTTTTCATATTGTTTCTTTTTATTTCACGCCAAGCTGTAAAGGAGCAAAGACGCAAATTTTTTGTTTTACCACAGAGGCACAGAGGACACTGAGTTTTTTACTTTTCTCTGTGTCTCTGTGGTGATTGCCTACTCAATAATTAATTTACTTGTTTTAACCTCTCCATTATTCATTATTACTTTTACCAGATAAACACCTTTTGCTAATTGATAATTGATAGTTGATAGTTGAGCATTGAGAATTTGTTTTTTTACTACCTTAC
>JAPLER010000346.1:0-7987 GCA_026391115.1 Bacteroidota bacterium
GTATGGCAATATAGATGGCTATCACAAAGTGTTTGCTATGATTAACGAAGCTTGCGAAGTTTTAGTAAAAGAACATAAAAAAAGTGAGTAGAAAACTACTCACTTTTTAAATACTATGATTAAAAATTACCCTTTTCTAAAAATCAATTTACCCAATTCCTTAAAAGTTACTTTTTTACCATACATTAAAATTCCTGTTCTATAAATTTTTGCAGCAATCCAAGTTGTACCAATAAAGCCAAGAATTAATAAAACCATACTCAATATTAATTGAAATACAGATACACCTTCAGGCACTCCGTGAGCAACCCTTGCCATCATTACAATTGGCGATGTTAATGGAAATAAACTTCCAAAAACAGAGATTGAAGAAGTTGGTGTATTTACGGCTTGCATCATTATAATAAAACCAAAAATAATGGGCATTGTTACAGGTAATGTTAGTGATTGTGCATCATTGGGATCATCACTTACCAAACTACCAATTGCAGCAAATAGGGATGCGTACATAAAGTAACCAGCAAAAAAGTAGAATAAGAAACAACATAAAATTAATGGCATATTAATTTGTGATATTATTTCACCAAACTTAGCCATAACATTTGTTTGCTGCATAGTGTCAGCAGCACCTGCCATTGCTGGATTTTGTGGCACGTGCATAAACAATGGCAACAAAAACTGCAACACAAAAGTTAGCATAATCCATATAAAAAATTGTAGTAACCCAACGCTACCAATTCCTATTATTTTTCCCATCATCAATTGAAATGGTTTTACACTACTTACAATTACTTCAGCTATTCTATTTGTCTTTTCTTCAGCCACACCACGCATTACCATTGTACCATAAATTAATAATACAACATAAATCAATATTCCAAACCCATAACCCACAAGGGTGCTGGCAACAGATTTAACGTTTGTGTTCTCTCCACTTTTCAAATTAACGAACGATATTGAATTGGTTTGTTTCAAACTATCCAGTTGTTGTTTAGTTAAATTTAAACTTGTAGTCAACTTGTTTTCTTCAAGAATATTACTTAGCTTATCCTCGATCTTAGATTGAGTAATAATACCAATACTTTTTTGAGAAACAATATGGATGGAATCTTTTAAATTGTTTAAACTAAAGCTCTTTGGAATATAGATATAAGCATCATAAGTATTTTTAGCTACAGCACTATCTAGCTCTATTTTTGTAGTATTTTTTACAGATAAAAAATGAATTTCCTTGCCTTTATCTGTAAGTTTATTGTTGAAAATATTTGCTTCATCAACAACAGCAATTTTAGTATCCTCGCTGCTGTTGGCAGCAAAATAAAAAATAAGTGCATATACACCAAAAATGAGTAAGGGCAATCCTATTGTGGTAAGTAAAAAGGTTTTCTTTTTTACCCTAGTTAAAAATTCACGTTTAGCTACTATAGATATTTTGTTCATAAAATTAGTTTGTGATTAATTAATTTACTGGAGTAAAAGCTCTTGTAGTAGCTTTTGTACCTTCTACCAAGTCAATAAAAATATCATTTAAACTTGGCAGTATTTCGTTAAACGATTCTATTGTACAATTTTGTTGTAAAAAATAATTTAACAAATGGCTACTCTTATAACCATCATTAATTTTTATAGTCAAATCGTTTAATTTTCTATCAACTACAGTAAAGGCAGCATTGTCAATACTTTCGGGCAATTCAGTTAGTTTTATGCTAAATTTATTTTCCTTAAACTCCTGCTTTACACTTTGCACAGTTCCATCCAATATTTTCTTCCCTAAATTAACCAATACTATTTTATTACATATTTCCTCTACCTGTTCCATTCTATGTGTACTAAAAATAACAGTGCAACCACGTTGTGCCAAACCATAAATTTCATCTTTGATTAAATTAGCATTCACTGGGTCTAATCCACTAAAAGGCTCATCCAAAATGATCAATTTAGGTTCGTGTAAAACTGTTATTACAAATTGTAATTTTTGGCTCATTCCTTTACTCAAGTCTTCAACTTTTTTATTCCACCAAGTTTCCATTTCCAATCTTTTAAACCAAAACTTTATTTTTTCCATTGCATCACTTTTGCTCAAACCCTTTATTTGAGCAAGATATAGGGCTTGTTCTCCTATTTTCATTTTTTTATACAAACCTCTTTCCTCTGGCATATAACCAATTTTAACAGCATCGTTCACTGGATCAAATTGTTTACCATCAAAAATAATATTGCCACTATCCTGATAAAAAATACCAGTAATCATTCTAATTAAAGTGGTTTTACCGGCACCATTAGGTCCAAGTAATCCAAAAATATTTCCTTGAGGAATTGTAAAAGAAATATCATCAACAGCTTTTTGGGTAGCAAAATATTTCTTAATATTTTGTAGTTCTAGTATGTTTTGCATAAGCATTTTTTGATAGCACAAAGGTTGGTGTATGTTTTTTGTAAAATATTACAATATCTGTTAATTAATGTTAAATTAAAAAAAATCAAGGCTTATGCCCACAACAAACTACATCCTCTTAAGTCACTATTATCAAGTCTTCCAAAAACTTTAAAACGCCCATCTTCAAAAACTTCACCTACATCATCTGTCGCAATAAAGCTACAACTATACACATTTGCTAGATCTATTACATTTAAAACGCCTTTACCTGTTGTTTTAATCAGCAATGGGTCTTCCTCGTCTCTTACTACAACTTTCATCCAAGGTGGACAAGTATGTATTTGATTTCTGGTGCTATAAGCTTGGGACAATAATTCTGTCATTCCATACTCACTATGTATTTCATCAACCCCAAGTTCTTGTTTTAATAATTGATGGATTTCATCTTTTGTCATTTCTTTTTTTCTTCCTTTCATTCCACCAGTTTCCATTATAACTGTGTGTTTCAAGTTCATATTAAATTGCTCTGCAAAATCTAATAATGCAAATGTTACACCTATTACTAAAGTCTTTTGTTGCTGCAGTTCCAACCTTAATAAAGTTTGATGCAGTTTATCAAAATCATACAAGTAAAATCCACTATTATCATTTTTTGATTGCTTAACTAATGCATCTACCATAAACACTAAAGATGAATTACTACGCTCTAAGTATGAAGGTAATAAACCAATGATACACCAATTTTGCACACCACCATAAACCATTTCAAAAGCATTGATAAAACTGGTTTTATACAAGTTAATATCTTTAATCAAATGCTTACTATTTATAGTTTGTGTTGTACCGCTACTTTCAAAAATCTGTTGAGGCATAGAGTCATTACAAACAACTTGATGTGTTTTAAAAAATGAAATGGGAAGAAATGGATAATCTTGAATTGAGTGATTCGTCTTTAGTAATTGATCTTTGAAATTAACATTTAATTGCAATGCATTTGTCCATTGCTTGTAAACTAAATTATTTTGGTATTGAAAAGCAAATACTTCGCTTGCAACATTATTAAAATTTGCTGTCGTTGTATTAAAAATTTGTTGAATTAAATTTTGAATTTGCAAAACCTGTTTATATTTGAATTATGAAAAGTAAAGTTGCAAAAATATTGTCTGTTGCTGCAATTCTGTTATTTGTTTTGGGTTGCAAAAAAAATGATGGTAAAGGGAAATTATATTTGAACTTAAAAAGTGTAAATGGAAATTCATTTGTAAGTGGAGATAATGTTGTTTTTAGTTTTGAGTTCAATCATCCAACCACAGGAGAAACCAAGGACACACTTATTATAAGAACAAAATTTTTTACATGTAGTAATTCAAATGTAACTGCAAAGCAGGTTCTACCAACGTTTACCTCAACAGCAGATTATCCAGGCAATTTTGATTTAGCATTTAAAATAGGTGGAGGAGGTAGTTACACAAATCCATGTAACATAGTAAATACCAACAACTACAGAAAAGATTCACTTATTTATACTTTTTGGTTAAAAGATAAAGATGGCAACTTGAGTGATTCTGTTTCTTCCGATAAAATTATTTTGAAACCATAATCCTTTGAAAAAGTTATTCTTCTTTGGCAATTATTTTTATGGTTTATGTGTTGTGGCTTTAAGTATAGAAGCAGCTTTGCAACAACAAATTACCATAGCTCCAATTATTTACTACCTTCTTATTTTTTGTGCTACTGTAGTTTTTTATAGTAAAGCATATATTAACCAAGCAATAGGTACAACAGCCAATGAGCGTAGTTTGTGGTATGTGAATAATAAAAACACAATATTTACAACACAAGTAATTTTTTATGTTCTTATTGCTTTATGTTGCTTGTTGCTTTTACCAAATATATTAACTGGTATTAAAATGCAAAGCAATTCAAATATTGCTTTGATTGCTATTTTTCCTTTAGCTGGATTGTTATATTATGGCTTTAGCAAAAAATTAAGTTTAAGACAAACACATTGGCTAAAACCTTTCATCATTGGATTTGTTTGGAGTGGAATTGTTACATTATTTCCACTATTTTACCATCAGTTACAATCAAGTCAAGATATACATTTAACGCCTGTAAATATTTTTCTTTTCATCAAAAATTTAATGTTTATTGCTGTGTTGTGTATAATGTTCGATTTTAAAGATTATGCTACAGATTACAACCAATATTTAAAAACATTTGTTGTAAGTTTTGGATTAAGGAAAACCATTTTTTATATACTCATTCCTTTGATTATTTTAGGATTTTTAAGTTTTCTTTTAGTTACAAATTATCGTCACTTTACTTTTATTAAAATTGCTATTAATTCAATACCTTTTATTTTACTTACAGCTGTTTCGTTTAGCCTTACCAAACGAAAATCTATCTTTTATTATCTAATTGTAATTGATGGTTTAATGCTTGTAAAGGCTATTTGTGGTATTGTTGCAAATAGGTTTTAGTTGGTATTCTAAAATTTGTTCAATTATTTGACAAATTGATGACTTTTAATTTATTTGCTTCTTGCATTTTTGCAAAATGAAAAAAACAATAACTATTGCTCTAATTTTTAGTTCTCTCTTATCATTTTCACAAGAAAAGCATTTAAAAAATATTCAAAAATTAACTTTCGGTGGTGATAATGCTGAAGCATATTTTAGTCCTAATGGCAAAAAGCTTACAATGCAAGTAACCAACAAAGCAATGAATGTAAGTTGCGACCAAATTTATAGTTTGACCCTAAGTGATACACCTTACTCTACTCAAAAACTCCACTTAGTTTCTACTGGAAAAGGAAGAACTACTTGCTCATTTTTTATGCCTGATGGCAAACATATATTATATGCTTCCACACACTCAAAAGATGCCAATTGTCCACCTGCACCAAAACAAAGAAGTGATGGAAAATACTTATGGCCTATTTACTCAGAATTTGATATTTATGTTGCAGATTTAAAAGGAAATATTGTTAGGCGATTAACCAATATTGATGGATATGATGCTGAAGCTGTAGTTTCTCCCAATGGCAAAAAAATAGCTTTTACAAGCACTCGTAGCGGCGACCTTGAAATTTGGACAATGGATATTGATGGTGAGAATCTAAAACAAATCACAAATGGATTAGGCTACGATGGTGGTGCGTTTTTCTCTCATGATAGCAAGAAACTTGTGTTTAGAGCTTCTCGACCAAAAACAGAAGAAGAAATTGCTGAGTACAAAGGTTTGTTAAAAGAAAATTTAGTTGCCCCTGTAAATATGGAAATCTATACTTGCAATGTAGATGGTAGCAATCTAAAACAAATAACACATTTGGGAAAGGCTAATTGGGCTCCTTATTTTTTACCAAATGATAAAGGCATTATCTTCTCATCAAATCATCATTCAAAACGCGGTTATGATTTTCATTTATATACAGTAGATACCAATGGAAATAACTTAGAGCAAATTACTTACAAAAGTGAATTTAATGCTTTTGCAATGTTTTCAAATGATGGAAAAAAATTGGTTTTTTCTAGTAATAGAATGCAAGATGCACCTCGCGAAACCAATGTATTTTTAGCAGATTGGATAGATACTGATAAAACAGAAAATGCAAATACAACTTTGGTTAAAACCCATATTTCCTATTTGTCTAGTGATGATTTACAAGGCAGATTAGCTGGCAGTAAAAATGAACTTAAAGCCGCAGAATATATTGGAGGTATTTTCAAAGAAAATGGCTTATCAACTTATCTATCTAAATCATATTTACACCCATTTGAGTATAGTTTTTCCAAAAACCCACACACAGATTCTATTAAAGAAACAGTTAATGCCAATAATGTTGTAGGATTTTTAGACAACAAAAGCAACAAAACAATTGTAATTGGTGCACATTACGACCATTTAGGTTTTAATGAACATCATCATTCTACAAAACCAAATTCTACAGAGATACATAATGGAGCCGATGACAACGCATCTGGTGTTGCTGGTGTTCTAGAACTTTCTAGAATGCTTTCAAAAAATAAATCTAAAGAAAAATATAACTATTTATTTGTTTGTTTTTCTGGAGAAGAAGATGGTTTAATGGGTTCAAAAGCTATTGTAGAAGAATTAAAAAAGAATAATTCAAACATTACTGCAATGCTAAATATGGATATGATTGGAAGATTAGATAGTATGAATAATTTGATTGTTGGTGGCATTGGCACATCGCCATCTTTTGGAGAAATAGTTCAAAATAATAAACCTGCGGGTTTTGCAATAACCCTTGATAGCAGTGGCGTTGGACCAACAGACCATACCTCATTCTATTTAAAAAATATTCCTGTACTTAATTTTTTTACTGGCACTCACACAGATTATCATAAACCAACTGATGATGATAATAAGATTAACTACAACGGTGAAACAAAAATTGTTGATTATATATTTAGAATAGTAACAGACCTTGATGCAAAAGAAAATTTAGAGTTTACAAAAACCAAAACTACAACTGGCAAAACAGCACCAAAATATAAAGTAACCTTAGGTGTAATGCCAGATTATAAAGATTATGGTGATGGATTGCATATTGAAGCTGTAATTGATAATAGACCTGCACAAAAAGCTGGATTAAAAGAAGGAGACATTATTATTAAAATTGGCGATTGTACAATTAAAGAAGTTTATAGTTATATGGATTGTTTGTCAAAAATTAATTCTGGCGAATCTAAAAAAGTGACTTTTTTAAGGGAAGCAAAACAACAAGAGGTAATAGTGGAATTTTAAATACAGTTATAAATAATAAAAAAGTGTCACCCACTATATTTGCCAAATGAAAGTAAGTAATGAAACTAAAGTTGGTGCTTTAACAGCCATTGCTATTGTATTTTTAGTATTGGGTTATAACTTTTTGCGTGGCAGAACTTTATTTAAAACTGGAAATTTTTTATATGCAAAATTTACTGACACCAAAGGTTTAATGGTAAGTAATGGTGTATTTGTGAATGGTTATCAGGTAGGTAGTGTCTATGAAATTGAAAATGAAGATCAAGGTTTAAGAACTATTCTTGTGGGTATAAAACTAAAAGATAATTATAACATACCAGATAATTCTTTGGCATCCATTGCAGACAATCCATTGGGTAGTCCAAAAATTGATATTGCATTGGGTACTAGCAAATCTTTTTTAAAAAGTGGAGATTATATTAAAAGTGAGAATAGTTTGGGTTTAATGGGAACTATTGCAAACCAACTTGCACCTGTAACAGACAATTTAAAGACAACATTACACAGCCTTGATAGTGCTTTAAGAAATATCAACAGCATATTTGACCCCAATACAAAAAATAATGTGCAAGAAGCAATAGCTAACATTACAAAGATCACAGATATGTTGGCACAATCTAGTGTATCATTAAACACGATGCTTGAAAAACAAAATGGTTCTATTGCCCAAAGTATGAACAATGTAAATGCGTTTACAAAAAACTTGGCTAACCAAAATGAAAAAATAAGTGCTACACTTGACAATGTAAAAACAACTACAAGTAATTTAAGTGAAGCTGATTTTAAGGGTACCATTGATAATCTAAAACAAGCTATTGCTACATTAAATACCACAGC
>JAPLER010000346.1:8045-10631 GCA_026391115.1 Bacteroidota bacterium
AATTAAATAGCACCAATGGATCTTTAGGTTTATTAATGAACGATAAACAGTTGTACAATAACCTTACAAATACTGTTAGAAGTGCTAATATTTTAGTTGATGATTTACGCAAAAATCCAAAGCGATATGTCAACATATCTATATTTGGTAAAAAAGAAAAAGGCGATTATTTAAAAGCTCCATTAGATAGTATAAAAAATCCTTAAACTGGAATTTTAACATTTCCCTTAAACTAATTTTTCCAACTTTTGTTTATTGATTCTATAAATTATTTTTAATGCAAACAACAATAAACAAACTTTTAACCTTTGTATTTCTTTTCCTTTCTTTTTCATCTTTCTCTCAAAGAACTGCTATAAAGGATTCCATTAAACCCGGTAAACGAATAGAAATTATTGGAGCTGAACGTTATAATTTACAAGATAAAGGTGACAGTATTGGCAAAGTATTTTCTCTGGCCGGCAAAGCAAAAGTGCAGCAAGAAAAAACTTTTTTTGATGCAGATAGTATTGTATTACATCAAAAAGAAAATTGGTTAGAAGCCTTTGGCAACGTGCATATCAACGATGCTGACAGTGTGCATACTTATGCAGATTATGTAAAATATTTAGGGAAAGAAAGAAAAGCTTTTCTAAAAAACAATGTTAAGCTAAGTGATGGTAAAGGCGTACTAACTACAAACGATTTAGACTATGATGTTGCTATAAAAATGGGTACATATAAAAATGGCGGCAAAATAGTAAATGGGAAAACCAAAATTACTAGCAAGCAAGGTTACTATTATGGCGATACTAGAGACGTATATTTCTATAAAGATGTAGCAATGGTAAGTCCTGACACAAGGGTATTTAGCGATACATTATTATACAATCTCAATACTGAGATAATGACTTTTGTAGCACCAACTTCTATCTACCAAGACCCAAGAAAAATTGTAACAAGCGAAGGATTTTATAATACAAAAAACAAGACTGCACAATTTGGAAAAAATAGTTTCATTGACGATAGTACTTACACATTAAGAGCCAATCAAATGGCTATTGAAGATAGCAGTGGCAAAGCTGAATTTAAAGGTGATGTTGTATATAAAACAAAAGATAAAAAAAATGGTTATGACTTGCTAGCAAACAGTTTGCAAATAAATAAAAAAACAAAAACATTGCTTGCAACAGAAAAGCCAGTGTTGTTTATTAAGCAAGATTTAGATACTATATATGTAAGTGCTGATACTATTTTTTCTGCAAAGTTTAACGATGTTAATAAGGCTAAAACATTACTTCTTTACACAGATACAATTAACAAAAAACTACATCAATTTAACTTTGATAAAGACAGTAGTAGCAACAGATATTTTGAAGCATATCATAATGTAAAAATTTTTCACGATAGCTTGCAGGCAATTGCAGATAGTATGTATTACAGTAGTTTGGATAGTGTGATGCGATTATTTCAAACACCAATTGTATGGGCAAAAGACAATCAAATTACTGGCGATACAATGTTGCTTTTCATAAAAAACAAAGCACCAGAAAAGTTGATGGTATTTGAAAATGCAATGGCAATAAGTTTGGTAAATGCTACATTCTACAATCAACTTAAAGGCAATTCAATTACAGGTTATTTTAAAGATGAAAAAATAAGTTTACTAAAAACCAAAGGTAGCCCAGCACAAAATGTCTACTACGCACAAGATGAAAGCAATAAACTTGTTGGGGTCAATCAATCTTTTGCAGACCAAATAAATATTGAATTTATAAACAATAAACCAGAGAAAGTTATCTTTATTAATAACCTACAAGGCACTATGTTTCCTGTAAATCAAGTAAACCACAAAGAGTTGCAAGTAAAAAACTTTAAATGGTTAATTGATTTAAGGCCTAAAACAAAGTTTGCAGTAATTGGAGAATAGTTGTATTACTCAAAAATCAAAAATCAGCAACTATTTCTTGCAAGAAAAACAAAAAAATACAATGCAACTAATACCTGTTTTTGGTGCAGCACTATTTGCACTATTATATTTTATTGCTACATTGTATTATCCAGGTGGCTCACAAGCCAATCAATTTTCTATTGGATTTAGTTGGATGAATAATTATTGGTGTAATTTACTAAACTATGTTGCCATTAATGGCAAACCCAATACTGCAAAACCTATTGCTATGGTTGCACTGTTTGTTTTGTGTGTTTCGTTAATGTTTTTTTGGTTGAATATTTCTCGTGAAATTTATTTCAGCAAAACATTGAAACTACTGGTAAAATATTGTGGTATTACTTCAATGATAATTGCTTTCCTTTTGTTTACAAACATCAATCACGATTTACTCATTAATGGCTCATCAGCATTAGGTTGTATTGCATTAATAGGCAGCTTTATTGCTTTGTATAAGTTAAAGTTTATAGCAGCATTTCGTTTGGGATTATTGAATATGATTTGCATTGTAGCAAACAATATTTTGTACTATAACGAATCCTTAATCATTTACCTACCATTAGTTCAAAAAATAAGTTTTTTATTATTTTTACTTTGGATATCTTTCGTTAGTATTCAACTTTACAAAAAGAAATAACAAAATGAACATTGAAACA
>JAPLER010000346.1:10664-21882 GCA_026391115.1 Bacteroidota bacterium
AAAAAATTAACACCTGATATTTTTGCAGATATTTTTACCAATTTTAATGATGATGCACTTGCCCTATTTTTAAACTTAAAAACACGAGAAGCTATTGCGAAGGAAAGAGAACGTTATACAAAAGGTGTATACTCACCATACAAAAACTTAGTGTGGTTTCATTTGATAGAAACAGCTACTAATGAAATCATTGGTTCTTGTGGTTTTCATACTTGGTACAAAGATCATAGCAGGGCTGAGATTGGTTATAATATTATTGAAGATGCAAATAAGCAAAAGGGTTTAATGAGTGAGGCTGTTGCATTTGTGCTGGATTATGGTTTTAATACAATGCAACTAAATAGAGTTGAGGCGTTTGTTGGTCCCAATAATATTCCTTCTTTAAAAATAATGTCTAAATTTGGCTTTGAAAAAGAAGGTTATTGCAGAGAACATTATTGCTTTGATGGAGTGATAGACGATTCTGTTTTATTTGCATTGTTGAAGAAAAATTATTTGATAGCGAATAGTCGATAATTAATACTTGAAAGAAAATGAAATATATGACAATAAACGACTTTGCTTAAACCCAAAGACTAAAACCTAACACCTAAAACCCAAACATTTGTTTAAAGAAATTATCATATCAATACAGTCTTATTTCCAAGCACATCAATTTATAAAAAAACATAAATTGTGGTTATGGATTTTTTTACCAGGATTGGTTTATACTTTATTAATGTTGGTTGCTTATGTTTATTTCTCTCAACAAGCAACAGGCTTATTAAAATTAATTACACTAAAATTAGGTTTGGGCGAATGGTTACAACGTAATCAAAGTGGTTTATTAGGTTTTGTATTTACATTTAGTTTAATGATTGTGTGGATAGTTCAAATGTTTTTATTTATATCGCTGTTCAAGTTTTTATTTTTAATAGTTGGCTCGCCTGTATTTAGTTATTTAAGCGAAAAAACAGAAGCTATTATCGAGGGCCGAGATTTTCCTTTTAGTTTTGTGCAATTATTAAAAGATATTGTAAGAGGAATAAGAATTGCTGTGAGAAATACTGTGTGGCAAACTGTATATATGTTTACCATTTTTATTATTAGTTTTTTTCCTGTATTAGGTTGGTTTTTCCCATTAGTTGCTGTTGTAATTGAGTGTTATTATTATGGTTTTAGTATGCTAGATTACAGTATGGAACGTCACAAAAAAACTGCATCTCAAAGTATATATTTTATTGGTCAGCACAAAGGTTTAGCTATTGGCAATGGGCTTATATTTTACTGTTTGCATATTATACCTATTTTAGGATGGTTAATTGCACCAGCCTATGCTGTAATTGCAGCTACGCTTAGTTTAAGCAACCAAAATTTAGAAGAGGCAGATGTAGTAAAAATTACATAGCATTAATTCTCTCAATCGTTTTATTTACCATTTCATTTGTAATATCTAAATGCACTACAACCCTTACTTGTGTGGCAGATATTGCGAACATCAAGATATTTTTTTTCTTCATTTTTTCTACAAAATCTTGCGGTGTTACTTCTTTTTTTAAAGAGAAAATAATGATATTAGTTTCTACAGGCAAAACCTTATCAACAAAGCTTTTTTGAATTAAAGCTTCTGCAATTTTTGCTGCATTAATGTGATCTTCTTTTAATCTGTTAATATTATTCTCCAAAGCATACAAACCAGCAGCAGCTAAGTATCCAGCTTGTCTCATCCCTCCTCCAAAAACTTTTCTTAT
This sequence comes from Bacteroidota bacterium, assembly GCA_026391115.1. GTDB lineage: Bacteria > Bacteroidota > Bacteroidia > Chitinophagales > Chitinophagaceae > CAIVPM01. Next base: position 12,395 of record JAPLER010000346.1, read on the forward strand.
TCGTCTTGCCTTTTTAATAAAATCTTTATTGCCAATAATTAAACTACCCACAGGTGTACCCAACCCTTTACTTAAACAAATAGAAATACTGTCAAACACTTCTCCATATTGTTTTGGAGTTTCATTTTTGACAACTAATGCATTAAACAATCTTGCCCCATCTAAGTGAAGTTTTAAATGATGTTTAACACAAACTTCTTTTATTTTAACAATTTCTGTAAAATCATAACAACTACCCCCACCCCTATTGGTTGTATTTTCTAAACTTACCAAACTTGTCATCGCCTTATAATCTTCAAAAGCGTTGATACTATTTTCAACTTGTTCTGCATTGATTCTACCTCTATCTCCATCAATTACATTTACACTACAACCACTATTAAAAGCAATACCACCGCCTTCATATTGATGAATGTGGCTGCCTCTTTCGCAAATCACTTCATCGCCGGGTTGGGTGTGGCATTTAATTGCAATTTGATTGGTCATTGTGCCACTTGGACAAAATAAACTTGCTTGCATAGCAAACATTTTTGCTGCAACATTTTCAAGTTCATTAATAGTTGGGTCTTCGCAAAATACATCATCACCCACTTTAGCTTTAAACATACTTTTAAGCATTGCCATAGAAGGTTGGGTTACTGTATCACTTCTGTAATCTATTGTCATACTAAATATTTTTTGCAAGTCTTTTTCCTTTTTGATGATATATTTTCCTAATGCGTAGCTATGGTTTGTAGTAATTTATCTGAAAACATCTTACTGTAAACGCTGGCTCCATAAGCATTCAAGTGCAGTACATTATAAAAATATTTTTTATCAACCATTGATTCACTAAAGTCAAAAAAGAAAATATTTTTATTGTCTGCTATACTGTTTAAAGTTTGTCTAAACGCTGTGATATCAATTATTTTTTGCCCTTTAGGCATATAAATTGGCGAAATTACTATTACTACTTTTTTATTATTTTTTACTAGATGTTGAACAGTTTCTTTATATGCTTTTACAATGCTACTATCAATTTTAATAGGTATAGGTTTGGCATATTTTCAAATAGTATCTTGGTCTGCTTCCCAATTTCTATAAACTCTTGTTTGTCCCTTTAAACTATCAATATTTTTTTTATGAGAGATAAAATTTTTTAAGCCAATAAAACTATTTAAATAATAGTTACTGCTTGCTGCAATGTATTTATAAAATGGAATATATCTGCACTTGAAAGTTAAATCTGGTTGAATGTTATGCAAACTTTTATATACATTATTATTAGAAATACAAGGTAAAAATCTTTCAATTTCATTAACTGCTTTTAGTTTTTCAAACGAAAAAATGGCTTCGCTTAATACAACTATCTTGGTGTTTTTAGATGAGTTACTTAATTCGTCAATTAATCCTTTATACTGCAAAAACCTTGTACCATTTAATGAAAAATTATAGGCAGTTTGATGTAATGTACTTTCTATAATATCGCAATCATAGCCCATTTCACCAACGGAAGAACTAAAAATAGCAATGCTTGGTGCATTAATATTATTACATATTTTAATGGGCTTTGCAAATACGCTTGTAGTGTTTTGCCTGATGCCAAATCCAATTATACCATCTACAATTACTAGTATAACAACTAGAAAAATTACAAACTTAATTGATAAAATAATTTGTTTTTTCATTATTAAAACTGAAAGTAAATAAATTGTTTTGTATCAAAAACACCTGCAAACAATATTGCCATAATAATTAAATAATAAAAACTCCATTGAACAACTTTTGGCATTTGATATAGCATTAAGTGCTTTTTATTTGATACTAGATAATCTAATAAAAAACTCAATGGCAACAACATAAATGTTAATATAAACTGCCAAAAAGGCAAACCCAAAAAAGTTCCTTTTAAACCATGTACATCATTGCTGGTATATAATTTAAAATAGTTATTGCTGCTAGTAAAAACCGTTGCTATCATTTGTTTTGCTATACCAATATTAGTTGCTCTAAAGAATATCCAAGCTAAAGAAACAAATAAAAAAGTAACAGATACAGAAATAATAGAAGGTATTTTTATTTTAAGAAAATATTTATTTGCGACAGTAAAAACAATCAAAGCAAATACATGCAATAAACCCCAAGTAATAAAAGTATAATTAGCTCCATGCCATAGTCCACTAAGTGCAAATACAATTAATAAATTTCTATAAAATATTAAGTTTGCTTTTCTGTTACCACCAAGTGGTATATACACATAATCTTTAAACCAAGTTGATAGTGAAATATGCCATCTACTCCAAAACTCATTCACATTTTTTGAAATATATGGCTGTTTAAAATTTTGCATTAACGTAAAACCCATTGAACGAGCAATGCCAATAGCGATGTAACTATATCCTGCAAAGTCGCAATAGATTTGAATGGCAAAAAACAACATTGCAACTACGATTGATAAGCCACTCCATTGCCCTTTGTAATGATTAAAAACTGTATCAACAGGAATTGCTAATCTATCTGCAATAAAACACTTCATAAACAAGCCAAACAGTACCAACCTTAAACCTGAATAGAAGAGTTTAAAATCGAATTTCTTTGGTAGGTGAAATTGGTGCAACATATTTTGTGGACGTTCAATTGGTCCAGCAACGAGCTGAGGAAAAAACATTACATACAAAGCATAAATACCTAAATGCTTTTCAGGTTTTTGATTACTTCTATATACCTCAACTGTATAGCTTATTGCTTGAAAAGTATGAAAGGATAAACCAATAGGCAGTATAATATCAAGATGCTTTAACCTTGTTTTTAGAAAAGGCAAATAGATTGATAGATGATTTATATTATCTACAAAAAAATTGAAGTATTTGAAAAAAAATAAGATGCTCAAATTGCCAAGAAGACTTAATAGAAGCCATTTTTTCTTATGCCGTGCATCAACTCTAGCGATTTGCAATCCAGCAAAATAATCAATTAAAATAACTGCAAAAAGTATTAATATATATACAGGAATAAAGTACATGTAAAATATACAACTAGCAATTAATAACAGTAGCCATCTATACTTGTGTGGCAATAAAAAGTAAAGTGGAATTACAAGTATTGAGAATATGAGAAATTCGAGCGAATTGAAAAGCATAAAAATATTGAGACACGAAAATAGTAAAAACTATTATGGAGATTATGTTATAGTTTATTTAAATACCTATTAACAAAAACATTAATAAATTACTACTTTAAGCATTTTCTACAATATGCTCTATTCCTTTTTTATTTTTGAAAATTGAATAAATTATTGAAGTTGCGATACAAATTACTATAACAAATAGTGAAATAATGATAATACTATTTTTTGAAATATATGGTTCTATAAAATGCTCCAGTAACATTTTTAAGCCAATAAAAATTAAAACTATAGCAATACCTTGTGGCAAATAATCAAATTTTGCAACTGCACCACGTAGTAAAAAAAATAGACTACGCAAGCCCAGCACTGCAAAAATATTTGAAGTATAAATAACCATTCTATCTCTTGAAATGCCCATAACAGCTGGTATTGAATCTAAAGCAAAAATTAAATCTGTAAAGGCAAGCATTACAATTACAACAAATAAAACTGTGTAAAGTGGTTTACCATTTCTTCTTAAAAAAAATTTACCATTTATATCTTCCATTGTTATTGGCAAAAACTTGTTAAGCAACTTGAATACTTTACTTTCTTCCGGATGATATTCATCTTCTTCCTTTGCAAAAAACATTTTATAACCTGTGTAAATAAGAAAAGCTCCAAAAAAATATAACAACCAAGTTGCTTTATTAACAACAGCTACCCCTACTGTTATAAATAAAATTCTTAATACAATAGCCATTAAAATACCAATAAGCAAAACGCGTCCGTAATGTTTTTCTTTTACTTTAAAAGAAGAAAAAATAATAATGAATACAAATATGTTATCAATACTTAAGCTCCACTCCATTACGTAAGCACTTATATATTCCATTGCTGTTTGATGCCCATTTTGCAACCAAACAAAAACAAAAAAAGACAATGCTAATATCACCCAAAACGATGTTTGATATAAAGCTGTTTTAATACTGATGGTTTTATTTTTTTTGCTAAGTAACCCCAAATCAAATACCAATGCAAAAAGCATTACAATACCAAAAACTAAATATGTAATTTGAGTAGAGGGCAAAATGAATTAATAATTAGGGATGATTGAAAGTATATTTCTTTTTTCTTAAATATTGCATTGCCACACCTAACAAAAGTATTAAAGTCAATGGCAACAGGATATTTAATAATTGCCAAAAACTTTTCTCGTCTTTTACTTTTGTTTTATCCAATAATCTTAAAGTATAATCTTTATTACGAGTCTCAATAATCGCAGCATTGCCTACCATAAAGTCCAAACAATTCATCAAAAATTCTTTATTCGCAAATTCATAATTTTCAAATTGCTGCACACCCATTGGCAAAGGTCCTTGAGATTGAGTTATTATGTTTGTAACTAAATCTCCATCGCTTACAACTATTTGCTGGCTTGACTTAGCTGCATTTGCTATAAAAGCAACGCCAGTATATTTTGCTGCAGTATCTTTTCCTGGTTGTGTTAATCTATTTGTAAAAAGTGAACTAAATTTACCTTCCAATAAAACAGCAACAGGCTTATAACTTTCTCTATAAAGTCTAGGGTCTACATCGTGACCCACATTTTGCAAACTCACCAAGTTGGGGGTACTAATAATTCTACTATTGGTATCGCTTGCCAACAAAATAGTTTTCTCAATTCCCTTTGATTGAACAGTATCAATACTTGATGGGAAAATGCTCAACACTTGGTCCAAATTTTTTGAAATAGGATGATTGCTAGGATTGGTTAATAATGGATAATATGGAAAAGGTACTCTATCAATTTGCGGCTGCCCACCATTATTACCAATTACCATTGGTTGTTTAGCACAGTTTAAATCCTGCAACAAATTACTGTTAATTCTCACCCCATAGTGAAACAAAATATCATCTAACTCAAGGTTTTTATCAAATGCAATAAAGTCTGTTCTTTGGCTACGCATCAAGCTGTCAAACTCTGCATACAATCTATCAACACACCAAATAATCTTGCCACCTTGCATAATGTATTGATCAATTTTTATTTTATCAATATCAGTAAAAGGCAATGAAGGTTTAACAATAATTAAAGCTTTTATACTATCTGCATTTAATTGTTGTAATTTCAAATTAATTGGTCCAAAACGATAGTTGTCAGTTACAGTTTTAATCAAGTCATCAACTGTTGCATTTAATGGTTCGCCATTGCCTGTCGCATAGCCAATAAATGGTTTAGTAGATTTTGATAATTTATCAATTGCATCGTCAAATTTAAACTCTAATAATGCTTCGCTAAAGTTTAGTGTACTTTCTTCATCCTGCCCACTTCTACCACTCATTAAATCAATAGCTTTCGTTTTGCCTTTATACCTGACTACTGCTGCTGGAAAAATAAGTTGCTCTGTTTTTTCACCATCTTCTCTGTTTAATTGATTGTTAAAAGGTTTAACACCTAAGTAAGTTAAACTATCTGTTAAATAAGCTTTTGCAGAGTCATTCAAACCCTCTCCTGGCTTAACAAACTTGAATGATAATTTGCCATTACTCACTTCTCTAAAATTACTCAGCAATTCTTCTGTAGCCAAACTCAGTTTTCTAAATCCACTGCTTAAGTTACCTTTTAATAGCACTTCAACTTCTACTTTATCATCTAGGTTTTTTAGTAAATCTTTGGTAGCGTTGCTTATAGAAAATCTTTTTTCGCTAGTTAAATCCAACTTGGCGTGTACATTGATTGATATATACATTACCATTCCAAAAGCTATTACTAAGAATAACCACCAGTATTTTTGTTGAAATAATTTCATTGTTATAGATACAAAATTCTCGTTTCTTATATTACTTATTTATTCTTCAATATCGCATAAATAAACTAACCTTTGGGCATTTGAGCTTTAGGCACAGTCACTTTTTTTGGAGGAACAGTTGAAGGAGATACAGGTTTCTTTTCTTCTTTTGGCTTAGGCTCATCTCCACCATAGCCACCATTATCAGTTTCATTCGATTTCTTACTTTCTACTGGAATTGTACTTTCTGCTCCAATTCCTTCTTCAGGTTTAATATTGACAGGAGTTGCATCCATATATTGTTGCTCTGTTCCACTACCATTATCCTCTATTACATTTCCTTGAGGTGGAGTGATACCCATTGTAGCATCATAACTAATATCATTTGAATTGATATCAGGCTTAGCAAAAGTTATGGTTGGGTCAATACCAATAATTGTATGGTCATGACTTACTTTTTCATAAAAATATGCCCAAATAGGCATTGCAGCTCTTGCACCTTGTCCATCATAACTACTAGATGATAGATGTATAAACTGGTCATCGCAACCTACCCAAGCACCTGCTAGAATTTGTGGTGTATAACCCATAAACCAAGCATCAGTATTGTCATTTGTTGTTCCCGTTTTACCAGCAATTTCTCCTGTAATGTCATAGCTTAATTTTAAATTAACTGCTGTACCTGCATCTACAACACCCTTCATCATATTAATAACGTGATAACTTGTAAGATCACTAATAACTTCTCTACGCATTGGTGTAAAAGTTTCTAGAGCATTTCCATTTCTATCTTCAATTCTCGTAATAAAAATTGGTTTTACGTTAAAGCCTCTGCCAGGCAACATACTATAAGCTTGCATCATTTCAAACAACGATATTTCGCAAGCACCTAAAGCAATAGATGGATTAGGATCTATTTTAGTTTGCAACCCACATTTATTATTTAAAAAATCTACAAATATTTTTGCAGAATTATTGCCAGTATTATCTAGTTGTTTTAAAATATATGCTGTTGCACAGTTCCTAGATTTTGCAAGTGCATTAGCCATCGTCATACTTCCACTTAAAATTTTTAAAATCTATGCCACCTACCCAAGCTCTTACTTCTCCACTAACAGGATCCATTGCCATAAATGCTGCCTGCATCATTTGCTTACAATACATTACAGAATCATAAGGTGTCATTACTGTATCTTTTTCTCGCTTGCTGTTCCAAGCAAAAATTTTCATTTGTGTTTTTTGATTAAATGTTTTGCGAGTTTCGCTATCACTCATTCCATCTTTCTTACAATTAGCCCAACGATCACTATGTTTTATAGCTGCTTCAATGACGTTTTCATAACCTTTCCAAACACTTTTATCTCTTATATTTTGTTGCTGGTTTAATATCTTTTGCATATAACTCATATGCTTTGCTACAGCTTCCTCGGCATATAACTGCATTTTGGGATTGATAGTAGTGTATATTTTTAATCCATCTTTATACAAATTATATTTATCTCCATTTGACTTCTTGTGTTCTTCGCACCATTTTTTCAAATCTTCTCCAAGTACTGATCTAAAGTAAGGGCCAAGTCCATTTGTTTCATCTAGTTTTTTATAATGGCTTAAATCAATTGGCGAAGATTTTAGGCTGTCCGTTTTTTCAAGTGTTAAGTAGCCATTTTTTTTCATTTGATCTAATACCAAATTTCTACGTTCTAACGCATTTTTAGGAAACTTTTTAGGATTGTATAAGTATGGTGCATTAACCATTCCTACAAGCATTGCAGCTTCTTCAATATTAACTCTATCTGGTTCTTTATTGAAAAATGTTTTTGCAGCATTTCTTATTCCAAAAACGTGTTCGCTATACTCAACACTGTTTAAATACAAAGCCACAATTTCATCTTTTGTAAAGTTCTTCTCTAGCTTTACAGCAATAATAGATTCTTTAATTTTTTGAACACCACGCTTTAAAAAATTCCTTGTACTCCACTCGTCTGTAAACAAATTCTTTGCAGTTTGCATAGTAATTGTACTAGCACCTCCATCTCTACCTAATCCACGAACTGCACGTCCAATAGCACGTAAATCAATACCACTATGATTTCTAAATCTTTCGTCTTCTGTAGCAATTAATGCATTAACAATATTGGGGCTAATATCTTTAAAGTCAACATTTACTCTATCCTCTAAAAAGTATTTACCCATTAAACTACCATCTTGTGCATATACCTGAGACGAAAGTGATGCTGACGGATTTTGAATATCATCTATTGATGGCATTGCACCAAAAACACCCCAATTGCATAGCAATAGGAAAAGAATAAAAGATGCAAATCCACCAAAAAAAATACGCCAAAAAATTTTAACTGCTCGAGACATTGTACTTAATTCTTAAAATTTATTAGGAAAGATTCCTTTTAAAAACTTTTTATAATCTGCTAAATTATCATTTACCCTTAATATGTCTAAATTACTTACTCCAATTAAAGTGTAGGTATATTTAAAACTTGGTAACCAAGGTAAAATTTTTGTAGTCTGTGGCTTCGTTTTATCAACATAGTTTAAGCCATTGGCTGCACTACTTAATGGACCTAGTAATACTAATGTGTAATCTTTATTAAGTTTTGCTAGCTGCACAACAGGAGGCTTGCCTGTATAGTTATCATAATTATACTTAACAAATGATTTTTTTGTTTCTGTTAAAAACACATCATCTACTTTTTCTAAAAGTAAAACAGCATAGTGAGGTTCATTTGGATTATAAACAAATGGTTTACCCATTAAACTCATATCCTTTACGTATTCGTCTTCTTTTGCTGGCAGTTTAGCTAAGCTATCTTTTATTGCTGCATTACGAGCAACAAGTGTACTATCATAAACACCATTACTATCAAGACTTGCAAGATGTTCTTCTATTTGTTTTCTCCTTTTTAATACATCAATCATCAACTTGGCTTTTTCTTGCAATTGAGGTTCAGCATTTCCATTTACAATTAATGTTAATCTATCTATTGCAATGCTATCTTGTCGTTGTTTAATATAATACACAGCTTCAATAAAACTAAGTTGAGGATTCCAATATTTTTGTCTGTAAACACTATCAGCAGCAGCTTTTTCAGCTTTGGCTTCAGTGTATTTTCCTTCTAAAAACATATTATAAATACCTGCATATTTTTTTGTTGCAGCATCTTTTTCAGCGTTTGCTGTTTTCTCCTTCAATACACTACTTAATGCTCCATCACCAAATGCTAAATCCAATTTTTCTTTAGCAGCATCAGCTTTATTGGGTTTGTTTGCTTTTTTATAACAATACGAAAGATTAAATAGTGTTTGTTCTGTATGTTTATTTTTTGCAAATCTTCGTAACAACTCTTCGTAAGAATCAATAGCACTTGGGTAATCTTCAAGTTGATTACTAAATGTTTCGCCATTGCTAAATAAAGCATTAATGATAATTTCATTAGATGCTTGAATTTTATCCTCACTTAATGGTATTGCAGCAAATAAAGATTCTGGTGTAATTTCTGGCTCTTCCACTTCCTTAGTTGCTCCTTTTCTGCTATCTTGTATTTGATCTTCTGGATTATCCATATCTGGATTTCCAGGTGACAAGTCAATTGGTC
>JAPLER010000257.1 GCA_026391115.1 Bacteroidota bacterium
CATACAAAAAGCTAATATATTTTTTTTCATTGATTGGTATTATTCAACAATAATTTTCTTTGAAATAGTTTGTTGTGTGATTTTTACTGCAATGGTATAAACACCTTTTGCCCATTTGCTGGTGTTTATTTTTTGTAAATATGATGATGATTGAAACACCATATTCCCTGTTGTATTATATACTGTAATATCAACAATATCTTTTGCTATTAAAGCATTTAGCAATTCAATATTAATATAATCAGTGGCAGGATTAGGATAGATATTAATGCCATTAGCTGCATTACTCATTTCTATTTTCTTTACAGCAGAATAAGTAAACTTGCCATCAATATCTACACATTTTAATCTGTAATAAACAGTATTGGTTTGTTTGCTTTCATCAATAAAAGAATAAGTATTATTACCCATCATATTTTTTGCAGATACAGTTCCAACATTTCTCCAAGTGATGCTGTTATTGCTTTTTTCTACTTCAAAAGATTTTGTATTTACTTCATTGGCAGTAGTCCAATCTAGTTTAATTATTGCATTGTTCTTTGCAGCATTGAAGCTTAACAACTTTAAAGGAGTAACTACTGTGCATTGTGTAAAACCATTGTAAGTAGAGGTTGTAGTGCCAGTTGGGGATACAAAATTGTAAGTGTACACATTGGTAGTCCAACTATAATTTACATTATAGTTTTGTCCGCCTTTTGTATAAGCTAAATTATAGCCATTGTTTGTTCCATTAGGTGCACAAGCTGTAATAGTAGCCCCTGATAATGGTGTTAATGATGGACGAATAGGTTTTGCAGACGCTTGTGGGATAATTTGCAAAGTTGTATCTTCTGTTACAGTACCCACCATATACCCAATCATATAAGGAGCAGTAGTAGTTCCGTGATAATGATACACTCCATTTATACCATAATGACCGTGGCATGTATCTAATGCAGCCATATTACTACCATCTGGTTCTTTGCTACCATAAACAGCAAAACCATCTAATGCAAATGCACAAGGACGTGTTTCTGGAGTTTGCCCTAAACTATATAAACTTAATGGTGCAATGTGGTAATGATAATCATCAGCTCTTCCACAATGCCCTCCCCAATTATCTAATTGTCCATCAACCAAAGCATCAACTCCTGTGTTTGTATAAGGATTAAAAATAGCCACTCCATTAGCAGCAATTGCAACAGCACCTCGCAAAAAATGATGCTGATTTACTGGTACTGGCGATACTGCAATAGTTGGATTTAAAGGAATACTCCAGGCATTAGAACCAATATAACATTGTGGAATAGGAACTTGTTGTTGCCATTTTGTAATGCCAGTCATCATACCGTGATTAGGTATACCTTTTGACTCTACATAAAAATATGTTGCATCCCAATGTGTATTGATAGCTGGTTTAAATGGGGTAAAAGCAGAATCCATAAAATATGGAGAGGTTACACTTTGTGCAGAGCGATAGTTTTTTACGCTAAATGCCAATGAACCTGCAATTGATACAATTGCTAAAGTACTGTATGCATAAGGCAAATGTTTTTTTGTAAGAATACTTTGCACACTCCATCCAACAACAGCAATGCCTGCAATCACCAGAAGCAATGTGAGGGTGTTTTTATTTTGTTGTTCTTTTTCTATAACTGTAAGTTGTGTTACTTGTAAGTCATTATTTACTTTGCGGATGTATGCATCTTTTTTAAGTGTAAAACTTTGGTC
>JAPLER010000425.1 GCA_026391115.1 Bacteroidota bacterium
AAAATATTGTATTCATTTTTATTGGCTTATCAAAATTCATTATTACATCTTTTGTTCAACTTCGTGTAAAGCCTTATATGTTTTTACGACACTATCTGGTGTAACTGAAATACTATCTATTCCTAACTGAACCAGGAACTGTGCAAAGTCTGGATAATCTGATGGTCCCTGACCGCAAATACCAACTTTTACTTTATTCTTTTTTGCAGTATGGATAAGCATTTCAAGCATTTTTTTGACCGCTTCATTTCGTTCGTCATATAAATGTGCCACAAGGGAAGAGTCTCTATCCAATCCTAAAGTAAGTTGTGTTAAATCGTTTGAGCCAATACTAAAGCCATCAATATGTTTAGAAAATTCGTCAGCCAAAATAATGTTAGATGGAATTTCTGCCATTAAAAACAATTCCAATCCATTTTCTCCTCTTACCAATCCATATTCTTTCATTACATCCTGAACCTTCATTAGCTCATTCACCGTTCTACAAAATGGAACCATCACAACAACATTTGTTAGTCCCATTTCTTCCCTTACTTTCTTTATGGCAATACACTCTAATCCAAATGCAGCTTTATATGCATCAGAATAATATCTTGATGCTCCACGCCAACCAATCATTGGATTTTCTTCGTGAGGTTCAAAATATTTTCCCCCTAGTAGATTAAAATATTCATTGCTTTTAAAATCACTAAATCTAACAATTACTTTGTTAGGATAAAAAGCAGCAGCAATTTTAGCTATGCCTTGAGCTAATTTATTGATGAAGAAATCTTCTTCAGAATCGTAACCAATTATCTTTTTTTCTATCTCATTTGTTAGGTCTGCATCGTTCAAATCTTTATGTTGCATTAATGCCAAAGGATGCACTTGAATATAGTTGTTGATGATAAATTCCTCTCTTGCCAAACCCACACCACTATTAGGTAAATGAGAAAATTGAAATGCTAAACTTGGAGAAGCAACATTGAGCATTATTGGCGTATTCACTTTTGGTAAATCGTTTAAATCATACTCTAATTTGTTGTATTCTATATCACCATTATAAACAAATCCAACATCGCCTTCAGCACAAGATGCTGTAACAAGTGTACCCTCTTTAAGCAATTCAGTTGCATTGCCACAACCTACGATTGCTGGCACTCCTAGCTCTCTTGCAACAATAGCAGCGTGGCAGGTTCTGCCACCTTTATTTGTAATAATTGCTGATGCTTTTTTCATAATTGGCTCCCAATCTGGATCTGTCATATCAGTAACTAAAATAGAGCCAGCAACAAACTCGTGACCCTCTGTAACTCGCTTATCAAGAGAATATAAAATGTTTACTTTACCAGTTCCTATTTTATCACCAACGGCAATGCCTTTTAGTAATAATTTTTCGTTTCTGGTTTCATCCAAAATTTGATATTCGGTTATTTTTGAATAGTCTTTTCTCGAGTGAATTGTTTCTGGTCGTGCTTGCACAACAAACAAATCTCTTGTCATACCATCAATAGCCCACTCAATATCCATAGGTGTCCATTTATCTCTTATTTTGCTATAATAATCCTCAATGATAGCAACCCATTTGGACAGTTTGATAATAGTCTCATCCTTTAAACAAAATCTACTTCTAAAGTTTTTTTCTGATGGAATAATCCTAACTCTTTCATCGCCACCCTCTCCATATACCATCATTTTATCTTTATTGCCCATCTTCTTTTCTATTATGGATTTAAACCCTTCTTTAAGCTTTGGTTTAAACACAACATATTCATCTGGTGATACAGCACCTTGCACAATTAATTCACCCAAGCCATAAGAGGCATTGATAACCACAACATCTTTAAAACCACTTTCGGTATCTAATGAAAAGGCAACACCTGAAGCACCCAAATCGCTTCTTACCATTTTTTGTATACAAACTGAAAGACTAACTAGAAAGTGGTCATACTTAAAATTATGGCGATAGCTAATGGCTCTATCGGTAAATAAAGATGCAAAACAATTTCTAACACAATCTATAATTGAAACAGGACCACGAACATTTAAGTAGGTTTCTTGTTGACCTGCAAAAGAAGCATCAGGCAAATCCTCTGCAGTTGCTGATGAACGAACAGCTACATCTGTTACATCTTGATCATAAGTTCTAGATAACTCGTAATACTTTTCAATAATTTCTTCGCTAATACTTTTTGGAAATCTGCCATTTTGAATCAACTGACGAACTTGTAAACCTCCACGACGAAGACTTTCAATGTTATCGTAATCAATATCATTTACGATTCTTCTGATTTCTGTATCAAGATTATTGAATTTTATGAACTCGTAATATGCATTTACTGTTATTACAAACCCATTTGGAATATTAACACCTAATGCAGTTAGATGTTGTATCATTTCTCCTAGTGAAGCATTTTTGCCACCCACTAAGTCAATATCATTGATACCTACTTTGTTTAAATCAATAGTGAAAATCGGATTATTCATATAGAATTTTTTTGCAAAAAAAGGCTAATGCAATCGTTTGCAAAAACTATTGTGTTGAAAGTACATTATTGTTTTGAAAGAAATAATATTATGGTAATATCGAGATTTAAAATTGTAAGGTAATTCTTAACTCAGCCTATACGAAAAACAAAAAAGCCCCGAAATTTTTACTTCGAGGCTTTTAATTATTTTAGAATTTCGTGCTAAAACTTATAAGTAACACTTGCAGAAATTACAGTTCCAAATCTCCTTTCTCTAAAAGGTAAATCAGCATTTCTAAGAGGACTAATTAGATTACTCTTATCTTGTGAGTCAAACTTATT
>JAPLER010000196.1 GCA_026391115.1 Bacteroidota bacterium
AATGTCTTTAAAGTTGATAGTTGATAGTGTATAGCGTATAGTTGATACCTGCTCTTTTCTATCCACTGTCAACTGTAAACTATTAACTGACTGCCTTGCCATACTAGCATTCCAATCATAATTAACATCTCCCAATTTAACTCCAATAAAACTTTGATTATTTTTTGTTGTAGATAAACTACTAAAACTTATACTATCTTTAAACGAAAAAGGATTAGTAGTATCTGGAAAAACATAAGCACTATCAACAAATTCCCAAAGCCTATTCCCTTTTGTTGTACTTGTAAAAGTAGTATCAGTACCTAGTACCAAACGTTTTACTCTTAACACATCCAAACTATTAATAGTCTTATTGCCATCTACATCAGCAGCAATTAACTTGTAAGCATTGGTTAGTTTAGTTGTGTTTAAAATATGTCTTTGAATTAACAATGCATCAATACCTGTTAAGCCATTTGCCTTGGTTACATCATTATTCTTACTAGGCTTAAGAGTAACATTACTATTTGCAGCTAAACAAGAGGCATTGTAATTACCACTAGCTGTTAAAGTATTGGTGGCAGTACCTGTTTGAACAATTTTAACCCCGTTAATTAATCCCTTTGTAGGATGATATATTATACCATTAACTGATGGATTAACTGTTGCATTAATAGTTAAGAAAATGCTATCGCATCCTTCTTGTGTTCGTAAAGTATCTTTTATAACAGTACTTGAGTTGTAAGTTATATTTTTATAAACAAATTTATCGCAAACACTTTGATTAGCTGACTGAGATGTTGGGCTAATTGATTTGATAGTAATATTTGTTTTTTTATAGATACTGTCGCAACCATTTACAGTTCTTATAGTATCTCTTACAACAGCAGAGGTGAAATAGGTAGAATCGTTAAATACCAAACTATTGCAACCAGATAAATTAACATTTGTGATAGTAGGTGTAACTGCACAATAAGTAAACCCAGCTAAACTAGCAGTTCCAGCAGGCGATGTAACACTAACACTACCACTTGCCCCAGCACCAACAACTGCTGTAATAGTGCTATCGTTATTTACAACAAAAGATTGTGCTATAGTGCCCCCAAAGTTAACATCTGTAGCACCCGTGAAACTAGTTCCTTTAATGGTTACCGATGTACCAGTTGCACTTTTAACAGGTGTAAAAGATTTTACAACTGTTGCTGGTGGAATAGTAACTAATTTAGAATAAACAAAATCTGCATTTGTTCCTCCTGTACCATCAGCTGCAACAGCCACTAAAAAAAATCTTACAGTTTTATCGGCTAGGTTGTTGGTTAATGGTGCTGCCCATTTTAAATTATTATAAGTGAATGTATTAACACCAGTTGTTAATAGGGGTGCATTTGAATGCCTTAATTCGCCAATAACAGAAGAACTTGCACTTGCATTTGGGTTTGTCGTAGTAAATGTACCAATTACTGCACCATTGGCATTTACAGCTTTAATGGCAAAGCCCCAACGCTTTCTATTGGCTGTTGCATGAGTAATTGTAATTGAAAATGTATATACAGTGTTTAATGTATAACCACCTGGCAATCCATTTACTGTAATAACACCACCTGTGGCATTAAACGTGTTACCACTATGGCAACCATTGCAGTATGCACCAGTAGCTCCTGTGTTTCCAGTAGGGGGCGTGCTAGAATTTTCAACTGATTTAACACCAGATGTTCCTAAAATAACAATTGCAGTAAGAATAAAAAAAGTGTAAAAAGTTCTCTTCATAAAGTAATTTTTTTGAGATCCTACTAAATTAAGGGGATTTTAATAAAAAGTGAGTTATCTATTGTTATGATGTTATTATTTCATTAAAATATTTGAATTTATTTACGAAAAAAAAAGCAAACTTGGATATTAATTATAACTTAAACTATTAAGTGAATCTAAAAATTAAATTAACCAATAAAACAAACATCATATTACTAGTTTGATTATGTAAATGACGAAATTGATTATATAAAAATAGCTTTGGGCTTTAAAAAACACTTACAATTTAGGTATAACGACTGTAGTTTGGCTGCTATCCTGACAACCACTACTTGCTGTAATGAGCATTTTAACTAGATAGGTTTGGTCAGTGGTTTTTCTAGCATAGGTATGCCTTGCATTATAATCATCTTGTGGTCTATGAATAATAGTGCCATCTCCAAAATTCCATTCTATATCTGC
>JAPLER010000428.1 GCA_026391115.1 Bacteroidota bacterium
CAGAGGGTGTTGAAATCGCCTTGCTGGAGGAAAAAAAGTTGGTTGAAATACATAACGAAAAAATAGATGCCCGTTGGTCTGTTGGAGATTTGTATTTAGGGAAAGTAAAGAAAATCATACCAGGACTTAATGCAGCATTCGTTGATGTTGGATTTGACAAAGATGCCTTTTTACACTATACCGATTTAAGCCCTTACGCAAAGTCGATCATTAAATTCACGCAATTGGCGATGAACGACCATGATAAAAGCTTTGATTTTGCAGGTTTTCAAGCAGCGCCTGAAATTTTTAAAACAGGGAAAATAAGTGAAGTACTTAATGGGAAACCTAATGTATTGGTTCAAATTTTAAAAGAACCTATCGCTGCTAAAGGCCCTAGATTAACCTGCGAAATTTCCTTAGCAGGCAGATTCGTGGTACTTACCCCATTTAATGAGATTGTTGCGGTATCGAAAAAAATACATTCAAATGAGGAACGCAAAAGATTACAAAAAATAATCGAAGCAGTGCGTCCCAAAAATTTCGGTGTGATTGTGCGAACTGCAGCTGAAGGCAAAACAACTGCTGAACTACATGAAGATTTATTGACCTTGGAAGCGAATTGGAAAAATATCCAATCTAACTTACAAGGTGCAGTGCCTCCTGCGCGTATTATGAATGAGGCTAGCAAAACCACGAGTATTTTAAGAGACTTATTAAATGAAGACTTTAATAAAATCGTAGTCAACGATAAAAAAATATATGATATCACTTTAAGCTATTTACAAAGAATAGCCCCTGCCAAAAGTAATATTTTAAGTTTGTATGATGGAGATCAACCCATATTTGATCAATATGGTATTACCAAACAAGTAAAATCCTCTTTTGGGAAAACAGTTAATTTACCTAGTGGCGCTTACTTAATTATTGAACACACCGAGGCATTGCATGTCATTGATGTAAACAGTGGTTTTAAAAGTGTTTCTAACAACCAGGAAGAAAATGCTTTGCAAACCAATATGGAAGCGGCGGAGGAAATTGCGCGACAATTAAGGTTAAGAGATATTGGTGGCATTATTGTGATTGACTTTATTGACATGAAATTGCCTGAAAACAGACGCAAGGTGCAAGAGTCATTAGAAGATTTCATGAAAACGGATCGTGCCAGACATTCTGTATTACCTATTTCAAAATTTGGATTATTACAAGCAACACGTCAACGTATTCGTCCTGAAGTAAACATTAATACCTCGGAAGATTGCCCTGCTTGTAATGGTACAGGTAAAATAACTTCCACTTTGTTACTGGAGGATGAGATTGAAAAGAAAATGTCATATTTAGCCACCCATGGTCACAAATCATTGGTTTTATTAGTACACCCAATCATTCATTCACATTTGACCAAAGGTATATTTAACAATATCATCAAGCGTTGGAGAAAAAAATATAAAATTAAATTAAAGTCGCAGGCAGCTAATTTGAGCCATTTAGTTGAATACCGCTTTTTAGACGAACATGGAGAAGCGATCATTTTATAAACATAATTAACAGGTAAACTACAGGCGAGTTTTAAAAGAAATAAAAAAGGGTCCCGATAAATCGGGACCCCTTTTTTATTTAAACCTAAATGGAATTAACGTCTTTGTAAGGTAAGTGTATTAACACCATAATCAGTACTTCCGTATTTCAAACCAATTTTCAAGCCAATATAACCAGTACAAGAGAATACATATCCATTCGTACCAGAACTTGTAATGTAGGCGCTTGTAAGTTGCCCATAATCAGCAAAAACTACGTTGTTGGTTGCTAACTTGGCTGCACCTGTAGCTGGATCAACATTAATAATTAATGGATTCTTTTTATCACCATATGCAGGGTTAGGCCATACATCAGAAATATTAATTTGATTTGCTCCTGGGCCATCGCTAACTGAAACAATGTCGCCCACTGACCAGTCAGCCCAATCATCCTGCACTACTTTGTAGGTACCTTTCATATTACCTGTGAAAGGATATACCACAAAAGCAGTCCATCTCATACAAGCATTGTAGCCGCCAGCAGATTCTAATGCACCTACGGTATTTGAAATGTCATAGGTTTTATTGTCTTCAGTGACTACCTGATGATAAAAGGTGTAAAACTGACCTGGTGCAAATAATGCAGCACAATTTCCAAGCCTTTGGGTCCGCTGAAGAACCTTTGAATACATACAATTTTACTTCTTTGATTTTTACACCATTATTATATGGATCAATCTTAACGCCTACTGAAGAAGCATCAATTGCTGCAAAATTTAGGTTGGCATTGGTTACTGAGTTTAAAGTAACATAAGCACCTTTACCCAAATTGTTGATATCAACAAAAGGATTATTAGTTGCAAGGTCTCCCTTTTGACAAGAAGAAACCAATGCCATAAAGGCAATTGCAATTAATATTTTATTTAATATTTTTTTCATTATTGTCAAATTTATTAATTGATGAAATTATCTGCGTTATTATCCTAAAATACTTTGTCTACTTTCGCACCCAATGCTTTTTGTGTTGGTGCATTTAAGTTTCTGTTGACGTATACGGAAGGATAATAAAATGAACGTATGAAAAATCCTGGCGTTGCAGAATATACAGTTTGCTGCATATTTTTTGGAAAGCCCGTAAGTCGATAAGCGTTATAAGCTTCCCAACCATTACCCCAGGTTGACAAATAGTATTCTTTCATGATAATTTCTAACTTCCCATTATCATTAGCAGCATCATATGCAGCTAAAACAAAGCTAACATAAGCAGCTATAGTAGTAGCATTCGCAGCATAAGTTGCACTAGGCGTAACACCTAATGTTGCTGGGAAACCAGTTACTTTAGCCATACTATTTTTAATAGCAGCTTCTAAACTTACTCTTGCAGCAGCCATACCACCGGTAATAACACCAGTTGCAGCAGCTTCCGCTAATTTGAAATGCGTGAACTCTGAATTCCAAATTGGTAAGATACCCGCACCTTTACCACCAACTTCTAATGCAACTTTGGTATTTTGATTTTCATCAAATAAACCGCCTGCTGGATAAATACCCCAAGTCGTTCTAAAAGAACCATCTGGAGGCGTACCACTATTATCACCATGATCACGTCCCTAATAGCCAGTACCTAAATAACAGAAGGGTTGTGCATCTGAGTAGTGTGCTGGTTTTGGATAAGTAATACATGATAAAGTGATCTCATTAACGTTAGCACCGCTTGTATTTTGACGATAAAAATAGTAACGTTGTCTTGGATCAAGTGTTGTTCCTCTTGCACCAGAAATTGTTCCACCATTTTTTTCTGCTGCTACAGCCCACATAAACCAATCGCCCATATA
>JAPLER010000293.1 GCA_026391115.1 Bacteroidota bacterium
ACCATCTTAATTTTTTTTAGATAAATGGACGCAAACATACAACCTAATTTTTTGAATGACGATTTTACTAAACCTAAAATGAGTTATTGGGGACAATTTGGAATATTACTAGGATTGGTTATAGTAGGTGCAATTCTTACAGGCATTATGCAGTTCGCCATATTACTTTCTATGATAAAATTTAAAGACTTACTATCAACTATGGGTAACGAAACACAGTTGATGAATCTAATGTCTAAACCAGAAAATTTTACCAAAGTAGTATTGATGCAGGCACTAGGTACGTTTATTATGATGGCAATACCTGCATATTTTTTTGTAAAAATTGTAAACGGAAAAGTGGAGTCGTATATTGGTTTTAAAACTAAAATAAATATTGTACAAGTATTATTGGTAATAGTAATTGCTTTAGTTGGTTTGGGTTTGAGTGGCGGATTAGGTGAATTTACAAAAGTGTTGCCTATGAGCAAAAGTTTTAGGGCAATGGCAGAGAGAATGGAAAAAACGTATGAAACTGGCGTAATGATGTTTGTGAATATGAAAACTTTTGGCGACTATTTATTTTCTATGCTGATGATTGCCATACTGCCAGCTGTTTTTGAGGAATTATTATTTAGAGGTGCTTTGCAAAACCTGTTTGTCAAATGGTTTAAACAACATCATATTGCCATACTATTTACAGCCATTTGCTTTAGTCTGGTGCATTTTAGTATTATGGGTTTTTTAAGTAGAATGATGCTGGGTATGGTGCTTGGCTATGTATATTATTATAGCAAAAGCATTTGGTTAAATATGTTGATGCATTTTATTAATAATGGTATTGCAGTAACAGCTATGTATTTTGCTATAAAAAGCGGAGAAGATGCAACAAAGACTATTAACGAAACCTATCCACTATGGCTTGGCGGAGTTACTTTAATCATAATGATTGGTTTATTGATGGTTTATAAAAAAGTGTGTGACAAAAAAAATCTATCTACAAATCAATTTCACCACCCAATCAATAACTTTTAACTCTAAACTAATAAAGTGGCTTTAAATATTCAAACATTAAAAACACGTGCATTAACAGCATTAATTTTTGTAGCTGTTATGTTATTTGGATTGCTATTCAATTACTGGAGTTTTTTTATTTTATTTTCTATTATACATTTTGGTTGCTGGGTAGAATATCAAAAAATGATTGGCCTAATAGACCCTGCTTATAAAAATATTTCAGCTTTTCATAAATATGCAATAATGCTTTGCGGTTTTGGGTTTATGCTTTGGAATGTAGAATCCAGGATGCAACCCTTTGACATTCCATTATCAGAAATTGGGAAATGGTTGCTTGCAATAATTGCTGTGGTTTTGCCTGTAAAAGAAATTGTATTAAGTAAAAAGGATAATGCCAAAGTTGTAGCTCACTCCTTTTTTGGTTTTCTATATATTTCTATTTGTTGGAGTTTAATGATAAGTCTAAGAAATAAAGGGATGATATTTAAGGGTAATTTTTTATTCCTTGATTTTGGTTATGTAACACCCATGATATTAATTGCTTCCATTTGGATTAATGATACAATGGCTTATATAGTGGGTTCTTTAATTGGCAAAACACCTTTAACAAAAGTTTCTCCTAAAAAAACCTGGGAAGGCACTATTGGTGGTGCTATACTTGCAGTTGTTGCAGTTACAGCTATTTGTTATTTTTTTGTTAGCAAAACAAATATTTATATCGTAGTATATATTGCAGCTATAGGTGCAGTCATTGGCACTTTAGGCGACTTGCTTGAAAGCAAATTAAAACGACTTGCCAATGTAAAAGACAGTGGTAGTTTTATGCCTGGCCATGGGGGCTTTTTAGATAGATTCGATTCTCTACTTCTTGCAACACCTTTTGTTTGGTTGTTATTGCAATTGATTTAAACTACAAATGAAAATAAGTAAGTACTTAAAGATTCCTCTGTTATTAATAATCATACCTTACTTATTAATATGTTTATATTTTATTGATTCGATTACAATTAGCTGCACTGGTTTGTTCTTTCCTACAATAGGCTTTCTTATAGCCTTACCATTTGGAATAATATCACTAATAACGCTAACCATGACAAAGAAAAAAATAGATTTTAGTTACTTAAAAAATGAAACCTTTTACAGATGGATTGGAATACTAGCATTTGTTAATTGTATTCTTGAACTTATTCTTTTAACGTTCTTAGCGTTTATGTGGTCAATTACTTAATATAAAAATGTTACACTACACCAAAGCATCATACAAAATTTGAATTGGATGCTTTGCTATTCGTTTTGTTCCATCTTTTGTCTGATTTTTAAAATTTAACTGAAGACCGTCTATAATGCAACTAGGAAATTAATGTCGTTTAAAAGCTAGGTTTTCTTGTATTGTATTTTAAATTTTAAGAGTGCTATTATTACAATTATTCTAAACTTGTAAATTGGCTAGCATAATTGATTAGGGAATATTATTATTACACAACAAACCTATAACCAATGCCTTTAATGGTAAGTATTTCAAGGTTACTATCATCTTTTAAATAGCTCCTGAGTTTTGTAATATAAACATCTAAATTTCTACTATTAAAAGAAGAGTCATTCCCCCAAATATGCAATAATACACTTGCACGATTCACGATAGTATTTTTATTATCATATAGAAATTTTATTAGCACTGTTTCTCTATAAGATAATTTTCGTTGCTCATTATTTATTTCAATGATTTGTTTATTAGTATACAATTTATATTCACCAAAGGTTATAATATTTTCATTGCTAGAAACCTTACTAGTATTAAACTTCGTAACATTCTCAATTCGAATCATTAATTCCTCAACACTAAATGGTTTGCGTATGTAATCGTTAGCACCTGTTTTAAAACCCTTAATTACATCTTCTGTTTGCGTTTTTGCAGTAAGAAATATTATTGGAGTATCAAATTTATTATCTCTAATTTCTTTTGCAATTTCAAATCCACTTTTATTAGGAAGCATAATATCCAGTACACAAACATCTGGCATAAAATCAATATAACGTTGCATTACATTGCCACCATCTGTTTCCATAGCAATAGTATAGCCTCTTGTTTCAAGTGTTTCTTTTACAATTCTTCCCAAAAATTCTTCATCTTCAACATACAGTACCTTCATTTTTATTTTTTGATGATGTCAATAATTTTATAATGGCAATACTATCTCAAACACACTGCCTTTATTTAATTCGCTTTTTATTTTTACTGTACCATTATGTTTTTTTACAATATAATTTACATAACTTAAACCCAACCCATAACCTTTAACATTATGCCTATCATTTGTTTCAACTCTATAAAATTTGTCAAATATTTTTTGCTGATTTTCTTTGCTAATTCCAATACCATTATCACTTACAACTATATGCAGTTGATTATTGATTTGCTTTAATTTAATATCAATTTGCGAATTTTCTTTACTGTACTTTAAAGCATTATCAATTAAGTTAAATAAAATACTTGTCAAGTGTAATTTATCTGCATTAATAAAAATATTTTCAGGCTCAGCATTAACATCAATATTAGCTTTCTTTTTATCAATTTGAATACCTAATGCATTTATTACTTCATTAGTTAAGGCAACAATATCAACGCTCTCCTTTTGCAGTTCAATTTTGTCGTTTTCAAACATTGAAAGCTTTAGTACATTATCTACCAATAATCCTAATCGGTTTATTTCTATTGCACTTATGTTTAAATAGTCTTGAGATTTTTTCTTGTCTTCAATAGCATTAAAATTTCTTAAAGCTTCTATAGCAACATTAACTGTAGCTATTGGTGTTTTAAGCTCATGCGTGATGTTGCTTATAAAATCACTTTTCATAACTGCTAATCTGTGTTGAGACATCATATTTTTATACAAAAAAATAAAGGCAATAATAACAAAAGATAATAGTAAAATTGAAATTGAAATAGGCACACTAAGTCTTTTAACAATAAACCAAAATGGATTATCGAACTGTGCTTGATATGCCATAGGGTTAACAAAACCAATAGTTGCAGGAGAAGTATGTAGCGATTTTTTTGCAGTATCAATAATATTTGTATTATCTATTGAAATCCTTTTAACTACTAGCTTATAGGGTAAAGAAAATTTTTCTTTTACTAATGATTGCTTATATACACTATCTACTTTTTTTGAACCAATGGAATCTGTAAAAATTTTAATAACCAAGTTTGATAGGTTTAATTTATTAGTATCAAATCTCAAAGATTTTTCAAAGTGCCCTATGCGTGCCATTCTGTTTAATTGATTATTGAAAGCTGCACTATCTAATTTTAAACTTTTAGGCAATTTGGTTCTAAAAATTACTTTAGTAGAATCTAACTTTAACGCAGTACCTGTAACACAATCCATTTGATTGAAGTGCTTAGCATCAATAATAATAGTCGAAGTTTTTTTGCCATTACTATCACTACTAAAATTAATTCTTCGGATATTTTGTGGATTAACATTCTTTAAAATGGAATCAACAAGTTCATAAGCTTTGTTTTTGGAAGACTGTACAGAAACATAATTTAATTCGTTTGTAGAATCTTTCAAAGGTTCTGTTCTTTGTATTTTTATCCTTGGTTTGCTTGTTGTATCTAACTTTTTATGTATGGTATCATACTTTACTTCAAACTTTTTACTATTGTTGTGTTGTGCAACGTATTGTAAAAAATTAGAATCAGTTTTTAAAGTAGACTCTTGCAGCTGCTGCACAGTTTGCTTCAATAAAACATCTGCTTGCTTTTGAATATTACTATACTCTTCATAATACAATTTATACAACCAATATCCCTGAAAAGCAGCAATAGTAATTATTGCCACCATCATTATATATTTTGATGTAATTAACTTGTTCACAAAACAAAAGTAGTTGCCTTAGTAATTAGTTCTAAAAAGTTTTAACCTTCATTAACGTTTTTTAAGTTTTCATAAACATTATTTAAAATATTAAATATTTTCTTTGCCTAAAATTATTTACATGAAAAAAACATTATTAACAATTGGGTTATTCATAGCCTTTTTTACAAATGCCCAAATTAAAAGTGGTATTATTAAGTACGAAATGATAACTAGCCTAGCAGGGACTACTAATGCAAGTGACAAGGAAATACCAGAAGCTATACTTGCTATGATTCCTAAAGAGATAAAAAAAAATAAAATCTTAAGGTTTAATGAAACAAAAGCCCTTTACGAAAATTTTATACCTAACAAAGAATCTAATAAAGAGGAAGAAGAACCACAGGATGGTAGTGGTGGAATGCAATTTAAATTTAAAAGCATTAGTAGTGGGGATGGGGCTAAAGAAAAAACTTTAACAAATCTTGCATTAAATAAACAAAAAGAGTATAAAGAATTCTTTGGAAAAGACTTTATCATTACAACAGATAGCATTAAGAAAACTCAATGGAAACCAACTAGGACACAAAAACTAGTTTTAAAATATCCTTGTTATGAAGCAATAACTATTGGAGAAGTAAGAGGAAAGCAAGATACCATTAAAGCTTGGTATACCCCGTCTATTTCCTCAAAAGCAGGGCCTATGGGTTATTGCAATTTACCTGGTATGATTTTGCAATTGGAAATGGGAGGGAAAATTACTATTACTGCAACAGAAGTAATAGAACAAGAAGTAAAAGATAATGAACTTGAAATACCAAGTGGTGGCAAAAAAGTTACGGCTGCCGAG
>JAPLER010000412.1 GCA_026391115.1 Bacteroidota bacterium
GATTTATTGAACTTGGAATAAAAAAAACATTATAACTCGCTGTAGCATTGTAAAACTGCGAGTTACCATTCACAGTTGTTTTACCACTTTGTTTATCTACTGCATCCTGGTAACTTAAATTTACATTCAAGTTTTGGCTTTGTACATTATTTTGTTTGGTGATAAAATTTAAATTTAGGTTTGCATTTTGAGCCAACTGAGAAAAGTTTAAAGTATCAAAATTTTGAAACTGATTTACCTGGTTAATTAACTGAAATATGGGGCGTATGTTCATGTAAGTTTGAAAATTGTTGTAGCTAAGATTGGCAAAAATCTTTTGAGTTGGCGTATAGTTTAAAGTTGCAGCATAGATATATCTTTTGTTTTCTCCGCTTTTTTCATCATCCAAATTATCTCTTTGAACACCAAAATTGGCAGTAAATGCAATTTTGTTTTGCAAGAAATTTTTTGACAAATTAAGCGTAATATTTTCTAAATCGTTAGCAAAAAAGTATGCCCCTAAGGTTTTATATCCTGGATCAATTCTTTCATATCCCATACCAAAAGTGGTGCTTTTAACATGCAAGTTCGCTTGTAGTTTTAATGCTTTATAATATCCTGTAGAATTTCTAACATCAATAAAATTATTTAAAACATTACTTGATTTTTCATTTACAGCTGTAGTATCTCTTGTATCTTTTGTTAAGGCACTCACAGCATATTCAGCAATTAATTCAACATTAGACGAAGGCTTTAAAACTGCATTAAAACTGGTTACAAAATTTTGTTGAGGCAAAACTTTTAAACTATCTGGTTTAAAGTTTAGTGAGTTAACTTTATCTGATGCACTAAAAATAGTTACTCCAAAAACAGCTTTTTGATTGGTTGTAGTGTATAAAACTTTTGTGCCATAACCCATTCTTCGATAAGCAGGCAATGAAGCTTTATTTTAACTATCATACTCTACTGCTTGTTGCAAACGCCCATACATAGCACTGATTTTAAAATTGCCTTTTGGGCTTAAATCAACTCCTGCTCCTGTAAATTGATGCCCATTTAAAGTATAAGGAGAAAAACTCATAGCTACATCGCCAAGATGTGCTGTAATCCATTTATAAGTTGGGTGAATTCCAATTCTGTTTGGCGAAGTGGGTGTTTGAAAGCTGCTACCTGCATTGGTTAAATTCATACTTAAAGGAATATTAATTTGACCAAATAAGTTAATGTTTAAATTTCCCTGTAAATACCAGTTAAAAGCTTCGCGTCCACTTTGATCGTTGCCACCATAGGTTAAAGCATTGGCACTTAACCCACCACTTAGTTTAACTGCATTTTTTTTATTGAAAGTGCTTTTTAAATCGCCTAAATCTACACTTTGGCTAAACCCGTTTGCTGTTGCAAAAAAGATAAATAACGTTGCTAATGTTTTTATTTTATTAAAACGATGTTGCATATTTTTTTTTTAATTGATATTAATCTTTTCTTACTGAAATTGATTTTCCTCTCACACCTTCTCTGTCATCTTTATTTGTAATGCTTATAGAATAAACATAAATCTGTTTTGATTTGGCTGTTTTATCTATATACTTAAAAGTATTGGCATCCATTTCCGCTAACTTTTCAAATTGTAAGTTACTAGCATCTCTTCTATAAATGGTATAACTTTTTCTATCTTCAAATTGCATTTGTGGCAACGAAATTTCAATGGCATTTTCAATATTTCTCACATAAAACATATTCACCACATCTACTGGTGGTTTTTCCAAATAAAATGTTTGTGAACTGCCAAAATCACTTACTTCTTTGTTATTGGTTACATTAGCAATTCTATAATCATATTTTACGCCTGTTATCAAGTTACTATCAATAATTTTATTGTCAATAACCATATCTCTGTTCAAACTCACAAAATCCTTTTCGCCTTCCTTTCTTTTTTGCACCATAAACCCTTCAATAGCATTGTCGTTAGTTCTTGTATCTGGCCACGAAATATTTAAAAAGCCATTGCTGTAATAAAAGCTAATATCATTGGGCAAACTAGTTTCTATTTTTCTATTGGGTGAAATTCTTACTAGATTGCTGTAAATACTTGTGTCTTGCATTAAATTTTGGCTTATGACAGCATAATAATAATCACTTCTTCCACTTAAATGATCAGCAGTGTCAATGTATGTTTTTGTTGTTACAGGACCTTCTATAACATTTAAGTTTTTGGTAGATGTACCCCTGTAAATATAATAACCCTTGAATCCAAGTTGTTCTTTACTTTCCCAAGTTAATTTAATGTGTTTGCCTACATTATTTGCTTTTAAATTAAATGGTGGGTTTGGTCTTGAAAACTTAGTAATAGTTCCCACAGTACTTGCTGCTACATCTTGTTTCATTTTAAGTTGTGGCAAATAAACCGCCCTTGCTTGATAGCGATAGTGCTGCCCTGGTTCTAGTTTAGTATCTATAAACGTTGTATCCATTGTGCTAAGCATTGCCAATGTATCATAAACATCATCACTATTGTATTTTCCTAATTCTATGCCATATAAATAAGGTTTTTGTTGCAGTTGCTTCCAACTCAACTTAATACCATTTTCAATTTCTTTTGCATTAATTGCTGTAAGTTGAACCAAATTGTTTTCATTTACCGAAAAAGCAACAGCAGTATCAGATTCTAAGCCCTCATTATAAACTTCATCTTCTGTTTTAATAAACATAGTATAGGCTTGTTCGGGCAAACATTTTTTTTGATATGTATAAGTTATGGTATCGTTGGTTGCATTTACTTGCCCCAATAATTTTTTAACCATATTGTATTTTCCATTTACATCTAACTCATAAAGGTTTGCTCGTAGCTGAGAAACATCAAAAGGCATCGTTTTACTTCGACTAGATTTATCAAACAAAAACTCAGATTTAGGAATAGGAATAGTTTTTATTAAAGTATCATTAATAGGCAATTGCCATTTTACAATTACAGCACTATCGTATTGATAAACATTGGAAACATAAGGTTTTAAATAAGGTAAAAGATAGTTGCCAATTTTGCTTTCTGTAAAGCAGGCTCCCCATTTCATTTGTGATTTATCTTTACCCACTCTGCTGATAACATAAAAATAATTTTCGCCTGGCTTCACATCTTTATCTAAAAACACATGACCCAATGCCATTTTCGTTTCAACAATTTGATAATATAAAAAATAGTCTCGGGGATGATAATGATTATTAAAATAATTTACAACATCATTAGCTGACTTTAGTTTATACTGTGTTTTAAAATTATTAATATACTCTTCAGTATAAAAATTTTTAAGTTCTTTAACATTTTGAACGCATTTTAAAATTCCAATCTTATCTGCTTTAGGGATTTCATTTTTTGGAGCATTTGCACTATATAAAGTCCTTTCAATAATAAAATAATCTGTGTTAGCAATTAAAATAGAATCTGGACTATAAAATTCTTTAGAGCTGCAAACATAGATATAGTTCCCATTTGCTGAAGTTGCACTAGGAATGTATCGCTTGGGCGTTGAAGTGTCTTGTGCTGTAACTTGCTTTAAAAATAAAATAGAAATGATGATTAAATATTTTTTCATTATTTGTTTTTTAAAATGATGATTAAAATCTTAGGCTAATACTTGGTGTTTGGCCTTGTCTAAAATTGAAGCCTAATTTAGCATCAAAACAGGCTTTAAAACTTGGTTTAGTTATATCTGAAACACATAGTGATCCTGCGTAGCACCAATCACGAAATACCCAATACCAAGGCCCGCATGGGTAATAAGTATCTGTGCAGGCACTCCATTCAAATACCAAGAACCATCATAACCTCCATTTACTGTTCCATCTACATAAGCATCACCATAAAGCGAAAAACCTAAAACAGTCATAGACCCACTAGCATTGGCCTTAACCGTTGCATTTGCCAAAAGGTTGTTGTTAGAAAATTTATAATACAATTTAAAAGAGCCACTTGCATTTACATTGTAAGTAACCTTAAATAAATCGAATTTTGCTATTTTCACACCAAAACTTCCACTTTTTTCAGGTACAGACATATTAGCAGAAAGATAAATTCCATTTAAAACCGTCCCCAAATTATCCTTCGCATTATAGCTAATGTCATTCCAAATATTTTTTATCTCTTGTGGTGCTAAAGGGTGATTGTTATTGTAATTAATGCCTAAAGCAATAAAGGCATTACCGTTTACATAGCTGTTAAACACACCACTTAAACTTGCATTAACACTCATGAAAAATGCTCCATCTTTTCCACCTTGTGGTGCTAAACCATATACAATACCAGACACAGGTATTTTTGCAAGCCCTGTAACCAAAGGAACAGAACCATTAACAGTTATTAGCATAGTCATTTTACAAAAGTCAAATTTGGTGGTTAGCTTTCCCCAACTTTCATTTTTAATAAATAGTTCTGCACTACCATCAAAAACAGGTTGCCCACCAGGGCATTTACCCAAATCGAACAATAAACCTATTCTTTCAATATTTAAATATGCAGCAGTTTTTGGCGTGCCAGCTGTTGAAACTTCTCCACTAAAAAAAACTTCATAAACTTGGGTATTAGTATTACAATTAAAACCACCACCAATGCTAAACCAATTTATAGGGCCAGTTGTAACTCCTGTTGGGCCTAAGCTGGCTTTTAATCTTGCACCCAATTCAAAAGTTCCATTACTATAAGCATAGTATTTAAACCCAGCAGCAAATCCTTTGCCCAAAGACCTAAATTCGCCATCTGCTTCAAAACCTTGTTTAGTATCATCAAAAGTCATACCCACTTTGGCCTTTAAACTAAAGGCTGAGTCGCTATTAATGTTAAGTTCAATTTCATTAACAGCGGCTTGTATTTTATTATTAATGTTGCCAAATAATACAGTGCCTTTTACAGCTACTTTCATTTGCTTAATAGGAAATTCAATACCACCAGAAATACCTATTGCCCAATTTGTTTGTGCTTCATCAATGGCTTCATCTGCTGCTCCATTGGGAGCTTGAGTTACAGTTGAATCTCTCAAAAACTTATTCATATCGCTCAACGACATACTATAACCAATATTTACCAATAAGTTAGTAACATTGATTTTCATTACTTTAAAATTAAATTGCACATTGGCATTGGCTTTCATAAACACACCCCAAGTTTTGGTATCAAGCATAAAAGACTGAATGCCTATTGGGAAAACCGTTTTGATAATTTTATTGGTACTGGTATCCCTACCCTTATAATCAAGTATGCCAGATGCACTAAGCTTGAAACTCTGTTCTGCAAAATTGTAGCTCATATCAAGAGCAGTCGGACTATTTGGGTTGTTTTTAAATACTAAACTTTTAACTGAAATACCATTTACGGGCAAGGAAAGACTACCCGAGAAAGTAAGCCCCTCGGATTTATTTACAAGTTCTAATTTGTTAATGACTAATATATCCGTTTTACTTGTGTCTGTTCTTGGTTTTTGTTTAAGCCAAACCTCTCCACCAAAACCCACACCCGCATTAACAGTACCCAAGCCATATAGGCTTAAGCTAGTAAGTTTTACAGTTGTTTTTTGCAACTGCATAAAAAAAGGTTTTTTTTGTCCAATAGCAAAAGTTATTTCCCCAACCTTAAAATCTCTATCTAAAGTAAATTTTTCAAATTGTATTTTTCCACTACTATCAATTTTAGAAGCAAGTTGTTTTGGCACTTGAAAATAACCTTTCATTCCCAGGCCATCTTTGCTAAGTGTTGAGTTAAATTTATCAATGTACAAACAAACGTTAGGTATTATTTGAGCTTGTAAGTAATTACTATCTGGGGTAGTTGTATTTTTATTTCTTTGTAAATAAATATTTTTTGTGTACTCAAAATTCTTTTCAATAAACTCTACTTTATACGATTTGCTATCGCTAAGGGCGTTTATTTTAGTTTTTGGTGTAATATAAACATAGTTAAATGCACCACTATTTTGTACCACATCTGCATCTCTTAAAATAGCATCACTAAATTTTATAACACTGCCAGAACTTGCCAATTTAGTAACAATTTGTGACCCACCAATAACAGCAGGAGAATAGTAATTACTAGTAGCCGTTCTTAAACTAGCCAACTTTATTTGTGGTAAGCCTTCAACTTCTACAGGATATCCAAAAGGCGTTCAGCCGGCAGCGCCTGCGCCAGTCGGTGGACTCGGGCATCACCCTGCCCTGCCCGACCTGCGCCGGTTCGGGCCGCGTGCGGTCGCCGAACCTGCTGGCGATGTCCGCCCTGCGGAAGATCCGCGAGCGGCTGGCCACCCAGGGCAACCGCGCTGCGTTCGTCGAGGTCACGCCAGTAGGCGCCGGGG